>JAWOIM010000260.1:0-10743 GCA_046484685.1 Chloroflexota bacterium
GTTAGGGCTTCACGTTGGGCTGCTTCTAACTCGACCAGGGTGTAGCGGTGCTGCCGAACAGTGATGTAATCGGCAAAAGGCCGGCCGGCTATATAAGGCTGCAAAATCTCTTCGCCCTCGGCAACGGTAAAAGCCACGACTATCTGGTAAACCGGTTCATGTTCAATCCACAAACCGGCCAAAGTGCGCCACTCGCTCATGAGGGCAGCGTTTAACTCACCAATCGTTTCCTGGAAACGCAGGCGCTGCAGCGCTTCCGTCTGGCTGACACCAAATTGCTCGGCATAGGAGTGGGCATCAGTGGGCAGTGCGTCGTCGCCAAGGGGGCTGCCACCGGCTGACGGCAAGGGGGTCAATGTGGGCAGTGGTCCGGCCAATAAAGTTATTTCCGGGCCGGCCATCCAATATGCGTCGCGCCGGCATGCTTCAGGAATTTGTTGCCGTATCCTGTCAACCAGGTGTTCATGAGGCATAGAGCCACCTCCCATGGCGATCCACTCGCCAACACGGGCTACGACACTGCCCGTTTCGTCACGAATGGTGGGTATCCCCTCTTCAATATGTAAGCTGACGTTGGCCGGCCAAACTATCAAGCTGTTATGGAGCCAGAGACAGTTGTCGGCCAGGACCAATTCTCCTTCACTGCTGGCCAGCATATGGACATGCACTTCCAAAATGACTTCCCCTGTTTCGGCGATGCGTGTCCGAGGTGGTTGTGGTGGCTCTGTTTGGGGAAAGAAGATTGAAGGGGTAGGCGTGGCCGATTCAGGTAACAACCCCGCTTCTGGTTGTGGCGTACAGGCTGTTATGCCGATTAGTAGAATAAACGAAAAGATTTTTCGCACGGTGAAAACCCCCTTCAGTTGCTGCTGTAACTGTTCCCATGTACGTGGAAAGTCGGCACTGTCTGATGTAAATTCATCAATGATTGTGACCAATTGGTTACCATCAAGGCCAGTGCTAACTACCAGCCAAACAAATAGGGGCCAGGACAGTGTTCTTTAACCATAGGGTCTAATTCAAACTCGATAGAACCGGGCATATGGCCACCACCTAATTCGACCATTTTTCCTGCTGTTGCTCGTATTTCGTTACGGCCGTTTAATATGATAATCGTTCCGTTGTGTTCCTCATAATAATAATCAGGTGGCCAAATGATCAGATAAGTAGTCCCATTCTCCTTGTCCTGCTCCAGCCTGAGGCATGGGCCATCTTGTATCAGTGCGCCTTGAATTTGGGCTGTAGGATAAACCAATGTTTCACCTTCTCCGGGTGGCGGTACTTTGGGGAACAAGATTGCCATGGTTTCACTGGAGACAATCCCCCCTGATATCCAATAAGGCCCACCGCACTCAGCCGGTATTTCCTGGGCTAATTCGGAGGGAACGCTGATGTATGTAAGGTGGGAGCCACCACCCCCACCCATATGTACCCTTTCACCAACCACGGCCATCACCTGACCGGTATTGTCGAGAATGTGGATCTCGCCATTTTCGGCCGTGGCATTATAGTGGGGCGGCCATATGACCAGAGAGCCATCGTGGCTATCATCGCTCGTTATACGCAGACAGCGATCAACGACTATCAACCTGCCCCCCGTTTGGCCGGTCATGCGGATCCATTCCCCCTCTACCAACTGCTGCCTGGGAAAAACGAGGGGCAAATCAGGCACAAGGGTGGGGATGATCAAGGCCTCCGGAGAAGCAGTTTCTTGGTTACTATCAGCAAAGCCACTGGTACAACTTGTCAACAAAAGCAGGCCGGTTATACATGCTAGTAGTTTCATTCTTATTGCCTCAATACCGGTCAAATCTCCAGATGCAGCCATGCGTAAAGTTGCCTCAAGGAGTTGTATTAACCCTTTCTAATACGATTTGATTGTTATCTCCAGTTAAAAGCAATTGATCATTTCTTAGTTCATAACGGGATGTTTCTAAGAAAGCGCCCATTAAATAGTCTGTCTGAGCATCAATCATTTCGCCACAGCCTACATCAATGCCATCTTGTGGGTGGAGGGAATATTGTTGTTCTTCATGAAACAAAATTGTATAGCCAAATCCTTTACTACCATCATCGGTGCCCTCACAAGGTGTTGTAAAAAGCAATGTGTTTCTATCCGGGGTGAAGATAAACTGAAAGTAGGTTGATTCTAAAGCACTAATTTCTTGCTCTTCGCCCCGATAAGTTACTGCCGATAACAACCATTGTTGTTCGCCAAGCCTGGCCCTGGCTTCACTGGCCGGCTCATCTAACTCAACCGGATAAGCTGAAGGTGTGACCGTTTCTGGTTGCGAACTGGCCGACGTGCAGGCGGTGCCTATCAGCAAAATTGAGCTAAATAGTAGACATAAAACTATTTTGAGTAGTCCATTATGATTTAAGGACATTCACGTTTTCCCCGCCTTTTATAGCGTAATCCACAAAAATTGCGCCATCTCTGTCAACTCTTTTGGTTGTGGCTGAGCCACGTTATGCATTACGCACTGCTACTCTATATCCATAACCCGCCCCAGGAACAGGATCGTTTGTGGGTCACGGGTGACAATAGCCAGGATAAAGGGGCGATCAATTGTCATGGTTACCTGCGGTGGTTCTGATGTAACCATCCCTATGCCGGTGGCTGCGGCTGCTTCGGTGCCTACTTCATCTACGGTAATAGTTGCCTGATGCAGTGCGTCAGAGATAAACAGATCGCCTCTTGCAGAGATGCCGCTGAAATCGGCCGTGCTGCCAAAGGGGTTATCCAGGCCCATAGCCAGCAATGTCTGGCGCAAATCCAGGTCAGCTTCCATTTCAAAGCGGGGCAGCATCAAATCAACCATATGGTCAGTTGTTTGACGACGAATCTCGGCGATAAAGTCTGGGCTTAACTCGCTTTCTATGCGGCTAAAATGGCCCTCCTCAGGCAGAATAATCAGCAGTTCCCTAGCATACCCCACGTAGGGCAAACGAATGGCCTGGTAACCTTCACCGGCTGTGTATGGCCGGCGGGCATTCTCTTGCTGCATCATGGGCACGGTCAGTTGACGGCCGTCCAGCCGGGTAAAGGTGCCTTCCTCTGTATGCTGCGGATCAAAGGGGAACTGCCAGGAGGCGTTGAAGTAGATGGCGTTGGTCAGGATCAGGCGAGTGTCGGGCTGGGGCATATCTGGGGGCAGGAGTTGGTCAATTTTGCCTTCCGTTTGGGTCGCTACCCACTCATTGATAATCTGGCGGGCTGTTTCGGGGTCGTTGACAAAATCGAGCAGACGCAACCCGGCCCCATACTGTTGGGCCAGCGTCTCCAGGTAGGCGTCGGCCAGAGGATACCCTTCCTGACCCCAAAGGGCATTGGCTATTTCCAACTGGAACCAGGCTTCGTCCTCATCGGCCAGCTCCAGGTCACTGCCCAAAGCAGCCAACTGTTGGTCCAGGGCGTTGCTGGCCACATGATGTTCGGCCTGGGGCAACAAGTGGAGAACGTCGGCCATTTGCGCTTCTGTTTCCTGGCGGGCACCGGCATAGACCATCGAAAAGGCTTGCTGGATGCTGTAGGGAGAGAAAAAGATGTTCTCCTCATGGCCGGCCGCAGCCGTCTGGTAAAGGTCCAGCGACAGTTGGTTGTGGCCCTCAACCAGGGCGGCCATTGTCTCAGGGGCCACGGTGGGGGACTCTACACGAGCCATATCAGCCCGAACCAGGTAAGGATTGGCCGCCGGTTCAGCCCTCTCCTGTGGCCCCACAGTGGTTGGGCTGCAAGCGATTAAAGTCAGGCTAAATAGGAATAACAGTAGTAAACGGTTCATAGTAAGCCTTAAGTCCTGGCAGGTGTATGGCCAGAGGTACAAGGCAAAACTGAGTCTCACACCTGTCAAGTCTCCGGGTGTAACCACACAAAATGGTGCATCAAGGATTTGTATTAACCCTTTTTAATACGATTTGATTGTTGTCTCCAATCAAAAGCAATTGATCGTTTTCTAACTCATATCGAGACGAACTGAACGCCCTTACATTTCCTGCCTGTGCGTCGATCAATTCGCCACAACCTACATCAATCATCTCTTGTGGATAAAGCGTATATTGTTGTTGGTCGTGAAAAACAATAGTTGCTCCTACTCCCCTGACACGGTTATCAGTACCTTCGCACGGAGTCCTGACAAGTAGAGTGTTTCTATCTGAGTTGAAGATGAATTGAAAGTAGGTTGGCTCTAAGGCACTAATCTCTTGCTCTTCGCCCCGATAAGTTACTGCCACTAACAACCACTGTTGTTCGCCAAGCCTGGCCCTGGCTTCACTGGTTGGCTCATCCAGATCCACCGGAGAAGCGACTGGTGTTGTCATCTCTTGTTCCGTACCCTCAAACGTGCAAGCAGATGTCGTTAATAAGATTGAACCGAATAGTAGACACAGAACTAACGTTGGTATTTTGATCTGACAGACTAGTTTTATATACATTAGACTCTCCTCCGATTATGGATGCGTCAATACGTAAGCGCCCTGCTCGCTAGGCCCATTGCCGGAACAACATTGTACCCAACCTGGTGCTGCTGCCCAGTTGACCGTAGTGCCGCTGAGGGGAACAGAGCGTACATACCCTATGCTATTACGCCACATTGCTTCGCGCAAAAATCCACCGCTAACGTAAGTTGTGTAGGATTCTATGGTGCCGCTGCCCGGCGCATAAGTAGAGCAAGATGTGACTTCCGTCCCACCCCATATTGGGTTGCCCGAACTATCGAACTGGGTTTTATGTTCGGTGCAATTGCTGGGGGACCAGAAGACGTGTTGGTAAAGGTAATTGCCCAGCACATAGGCACCCTGCTCGCTGGGGCCATTGCCGGTGCAACAATGTGACCAGGCAGGCGCTGCGCCCCAGTTAACATGGCCATCATTATGCAGCGGCGTGCTGCGAACATAGCCGAGGCCATTGCGCCACATCGCCTCGTGTAACTTGCCGGCATGAACGTATGTTGTATAAGATTCTATCGTGCCACTGCCCGGCGCATAGGTAGAGCAAGGTTCGACTTCCGTTTTCCACCATTGCGGGTCGCCATTGCCATTTAACAGCGTTTTATGTTCGGTGCAGTTGGTTGCCGACCAGAAAACGTGTTGGTAAAGAAATGATGGGTAGGCAGGGGTAGAATTGGTCGAAATCATATGACCGGCCCGGTGTATTTCATCGGCCGGTGTGTAATAAATGAAATTACGGTCAGAGTCACAAGACCCTGGATTGGCTGTAGCAGGCCCCCCAGAATGTATGCCTGATCCAGAAACACCACCTGTCACGAACGTGTATACAGGTGAACCACTATCTCCCGGACAACTCATAGGATGTGTCAATCCGTTTAATCTGTTCACTCTTACATACCTAGCAGACCAAAGATTACCATCGTTATAAGGGGCAAAGTAAATATTGGCTACTAGCCCACATGTCTGGTTGGTAATTCTACCATTCTTACAAACCCAACTATCTTCAACAGTACCTTTGAAGTGAAAGGAGACAACGTTCTCTGTCGTTGTTGTAGAGGGATCGGGATTAATTTGAATGACATTTCTCAGACTGAACCCCACGGCCAGGGCATCGTGAGTCTGAAAATCCATATCCCGGCCAAATGGGCCTATAGGTGGGTTTGGCGCAGGGTTGTTTTCAAAAATAACCGGGCCTATATTGACACCCCCAAACGTTTGCGTATTTGAACAGTGTCCGGCAGTAGAAATAAATCGACGGGCATCGCTATACCGGAACAGCACAAATCCCGTAGTACAAAGATTTAGGGCCATGCCACTATCAAGAAAAGAAGACATTTCAGAGAGCGATTCTTGAAAAACGATCTCAATCACATCTCTGTAGGAATCGAGTGTGCTTGTTTCTGCTTGAAGTTGCAGAGCATCGGGGTATGGCGTATACAGTATAACTTTTTGCCTTTGCAGACTGACGCCTGACTCAAAAGGAACAATTTCTTCAGTAAGCTCCCGGAATTGCCGTAATATTTGATTCTGAATTTCAGCCAGTTGGTTTAAGCTGTAGGTTGTTTGCTCAATATCGACAAGTTCAGCCCATTCATAGTCATTCAGGTAATTCTGAATGGCCGCCTGGGTATATTCTTCCGTAAACGCAACTGTCAAACGAAAATCAGGCTGGTGTTGGATCCAGGAACCGGCGTAGTTAGGATCGTTTTCAGCCAGTGTATCGGCTAACTCCATCATTTCTACCTGTAATTCCAGGCGCTGTTGGGCTTCCCTCTCAGAAACGTTGAATGTTTCAGCATAGGCACTGACGACGGGATGGGTGGCTCGCGCTTCGTCGGCTGCAGAATCACCATGCACACGCCAGGTGGCCAGCATCATGGTACAAATTAAAATGCTCAATAACGCAACTTTTTTATCATGACTACCTATCTCCTTTATCGGTTTACCGACCCTTAAAAATGTCAAACACGCCTCACCTCTATTTACAGTATACAAATCGAGCGTATCCTAATCGATCCAAAAAGGGGGTTTGGGGAAATTTGGTTGAATATTGGTCGATAGACGATGGTCTATGGACGATAGACAACGGATGTTTTGCAGTTGTTTTGCAGGTACGTTGTAGCTGTTTTGTAGGTTGTGGTCGTTGTTTTTATGGTATAGTGTGGGTCAATAATGGAATGAAAACGTAACGCAGGTTGCTAACCTGCTGCTTTTCCAGGTGAACAACCTGGGTTACATTTACAGAGGAGACAACATGAGCGTGGGCACATCATCATGGTTGAAAATTCATCGTCTATCGTCCATCGTCCATGGTCTATTTTCGAAGGAGTGATGGCTATGAAGAATAAAAACCGGCTATCTTTCTACTTGTTTGGTGCGCCCCATCTCAAACAAGGGGATGACATTATCGAGGTTCCCCGGCGCAAAGCGGTGGCTCTGCTGGCTTATCTGGCCGTCAGCGGGCAAATCCATACCCGACCGGCATTGGCCGCGCTGCTGTGGCCGGAGGATGATCGACTGACTGCCCTGGCTTATTTGCGTCGCACCCTGGCTTTGCTCAAGCAGCTTTTGGGGAAGGAGGCGCTGATAATTACGCGCACGACCCTGGGGTTTAATGCCTCTGGCCCGGTCTGGGTTGACGTGGTGGCCTTTGAGGATTCGTTAGCATCAGGCTTACCTGACCCTCAGACGGCCGACTTATACCAGGGAGAATTTATGGCCGGTTTTGTCCTGCACAACGCACCGGCATTTGATGCCTGGCAGGTGGCGCAAGCGCAGCGGCTGCACCAGGCTTATGCCGGGCTGCTGGCCGCACTGGCCCGCTTGCACCGGCAGCAAGGGGATTTGGAAGCGGCCCTGACTTATGCCCGGCGCCAGGTGGACCTGGACCCGCTGCATGAACCGGCCCAACAACTGCTGCTCGGCCTGTACCAAGCGGCCGGCCATAGCGCCGCCGCCGTGCGCCACTACCAGGCGTTTTGCCAACAGATGGTGGAAGAGATGGGGGTGCTGCCGGACTGGACACTGGAGAAGGAAGAAGGCAGAGGGAAAAAGGAAGAAAGTGGCGGCCCGGGGGATTGGCTGGCTTTTTTGCAGGAGCGGGAGGCATGGTTGAAAGACGGCCGTCAAATCACGGCCTTACAGGAGATTGAGGCGGAACTGGATCAGGTGCGAGCGGCCTGGCAGGGGGCTGTTAAACGGGGAGATGCCGCCTGGATAACAGCAGCACTGTCCCCTCTGTTTCTCTTTTACGAGCTGAAGGGCCATTACCAGCCCGGTCTGGCCGATTTGTCGCTGGCCCTCACTGTTTGGCCGGATGGGGACATGGCTTATTTTACGGCCAAGGAAGTGGGCTTAAACGGCCGTTTACACCTCACTCAGGGCCTGCTCTTAAACCGGTCCAACCGCTGTGTTGAAGCTGTGACCGCCCTGCAAAGCGGGCTGGCCCGGCTGCGCCAAGCAGACCAACTTATGCCTCATCTGCAAGCCCTGGCCCTAGGTGGACTGGGCCAGGTGGCCTGGCGACAGGGGGATCTGAACCAGGCTGAAACTTACCTGCGCCAAAGTTGGGCGCTGTGGCAGTCCATTGGCGACCGTTTCCACCAGGCCCAGACGTTAAGCTGCCTGGCCAGCGTGGTCTGTGACCGGGGGAATCAGGCACAGGCGCGTCGTTTGGACCGGGCCAGTCTGGCGCTTTATGAGCAGATAGAAACCCCGCTGGGCATAGGGGTTGGCCTCAACAACTTGAGCCATTGGGCCGAGTTGGCCGGGGAGCATGCCACGGCCGAACAGTATTTGCACCGCAGCCTGGATGCCTCTCGCGCTGCTTCCGCCTGGTGGCTAACGGCCGTTACCCTCAGCAATCTGGCCCACATCGCTGCCCTACAAAAGAAATCCCCGCAGGCTGCCACCTACCTGCAAGAAAGCCTGACTCTACGGCAGACCTATGAGCTGCCCGGCCAGAAGGCAGTACACTCCTCTCTGGCACAATTGGCTTGGTATTGACAACTGTCCCCTTCGCTGCTACAAACAAGGACATGTCACATAAAATATTAGTCGTGGAAGATGATACCACCCTCCAGGAAACATTAGTCTATAATCTGGAGCGACAGGGATATGCGGTGGTGGCAACGGATAACGGCCGTACTGCCCTCAGCCTGGCTCGCGACCAACAACCAGACCTGATTGTTCTGGACATCATGCTGCCCGGCATTGATGGCTTTGAAGTTTGTCGTATTTTGCGTAAAGAGATCACTATTCCCATCCTGATGCTGACCGCTCGCACCGAGGAAGTAGACCGGGTGGTGGGCCTGGAAATGGGTGCCGACGATTATCTGATCAAGCCCTTCGGTATGCGCGAGCTACTGGCCCGCGTGAAGGCACTGCTGCGCCGTGTTCAGTTGGTCCGTGACGAAATAGCGGCCGAACAGGCCGATCAAAACAGCAGTGATCACGGCGGCGTCATCCATTTCCCTTTGCTCATATTCGACAGCCTGACGATTGACCAAAACCGGCATGAAGTCCGGCTCGATAACACCCCCATTCGCCTAAAACCCAAAGAGTTTGAATTACTCGCTTTTCTGGCCCGGCACAAGGGCATGGCCCTATCGCGGGACCTGATTCTGGAACGGGTCTGGGGCTGGTCGTTTGACGGCAACAGCCGCACCGTTGACGTCCATGTACGCTGGCTGCGCGAAAAAATAGAGAGCGACCCCAGCAATCCGCACCGCCTTGTCACCGTTCGCGGCATCGGCTACCGGTTTGACGGCTAAACGTAGTGCGTACTCATGTTCTCACAAATCCGCTGGCGCATTGCCCTCAATTATACCCTTCTGGTCGCCATTATTATGGCAGGCGTAGGGGCCTCTGTGCTGCGTCCTCACTGTATCGGCCAGGTTGCCTGTATACAGCGCAGCTTCCTGATAGGCACCCTTATTCTGATAGTAGCCACCGTCTTGTTGGCCATCCTGGTCGCGGAGCGCACCGCCGGTCCGCTGCGCCAATTGAGCGGTATTGCCCGCCGTATAGGCAGCGGTGACTTAAACGCCCGCATGTTACCCTTACGGCGCGACGAGATAGGCAGCTTCATTCTGGCTTTTAACGATATGGTAGAAGCCCTGGGTGAACGGGTAGCATCATTAGAAGAAAATCAGCGACAGTTGTCCACCGTGCTGGCCTACATGGCTGACGGGGTCCTGATTTTGGATGAGCGAGGATGGGTAGAGTTAATCAATCCGGCGGCAGCCCGTCTGCTGCGAACCGAGCCGGCTCAAGCCCTAAACCATACCTATGCTGAAGTGGTGCGCCATCACCGGCTGATTGAATTGTGGCAGCACTGCCGTGATACCGGGCAAGAACAGTTAGAAGCGGTGGAAATCGGCCGCGATCTTTTTTTACAGGTTGTTTTTACCCCATTTCAGCAGCAGGGGGCGCGAGGATACCTGGTCATTTTGCAGGATTTAACCCAGGTGCGCCATTTGCAGACGGTGCGGCGTGACTTCATCAGCAATCTATCCCATGAACTACGCACGCCGCTGGCCTCACTGCGGGCCGTTATGGAAACGCTGCATGACGGTGCCCTGGATGATCCGCCGGCCGCTCAACGTTTTTTAAGCCGGGCCGCATCCGAAGTGGATACAATGACCCAAATGGTGGAAGAGCTGCTGGAATTATCACGGATTGAGTCGGGGCAAGTGCCGTTGAAACTGGAAAAAACGGCCGTTCCCGACCTTATTCTGCCTCCCCTGGATCGCCTCAGCCCGCAGGCCAAACGGTCTGAGGTAGCGTTAATCATCGACCTGCCTGCCAATCTCCCTTTTGTCCTGGCCGACGGACCCCGCGTGCAGCAGGTGATAACCAACCTGGTACACAACGCCATCAAGTTTACACCAAACGGCCGTGTTACCCTTAGTGCCCGGCCTGATCACAAACAAGCGCCCGGACAGGTTACTATTTCTATTGCCGACACCGGTGCCGGCATTGCTCCTGAAGACCTGCCCCGTATTTTCGAGCGTTTCTATAAATCAGACCGTGCCCGGACCCGCAGTCAGGGTGGCACCGGGCTGGGGCTGGCCATTGCCCGCCACATCGTTGAGCGTCACAACGGCCATATCTGGGTCGAAAGCCGTGAGGGAAAGGGCAGCACTTTTTACTTTTCACTGCCGGTGGCTTAAGAGAAGCGGAGTAGCGGAGTGGCGGAGTGGCGGAGTGGCGGAGTTTCATCTTGCCACCTCACCACCTCGCCACCTTGCCACCTTGCCACCTCGCCACCTCGCCGCTCTGTCACGCTTAACA
>JAWOIM010000267.1:0-23819 GCA_046484685.1 Chloroflexota bacterium
CAATCAGTTCACGCAGCACGGAATCGGTTGCTGTCTGGCCAATGGCTTCATTGAGCCGTTCCAACAGCGCCTGGTCACTGCTGGAAACAGCCAATCCATACGCTTTACTGGTAACCCAGGCGGCGGTTCCTTCACTCCCGGCAATTTTGAGCTGTTCCGGATACAAATTGGTAAAGTGGTCGGCCGAAAAGTTGTCGATGATAACGGCGCGCACGTTCTCATCAACCAGGTCTTGCAAGGCACTGGCAGAGCTGTTGTATGTATAGACGTTGTTTTCATCCAGTTCGAGCAGGCGTAGGGCAACTTCTTCACCACTGCTGTTAATCTGAACACCAACAGGCATATTTGGGTGCAAATCGGCGTGGCTTTGAATCTCACTTTCATCGGCCAGAACAACCACCACCTGGCCGACTTCCAGGTAGGGGTTGGTGTAGACGACCCCGTCTGCCGGACTGGGGGGTATGGTAGCCGGAGCCGTCATGACGGCGTCAAAATCTCTGCTGTTGGCCAGGCTGCGCAGAACGCCCTCATAGGGAGTGACCACAAATTCATAATCGACACCGGCCAGATTGGCCAGGCGGGTCATAATATCTTGATTGATGCCGGTGATATTGCCGAATTGATCGAAGCTGGTAAAAGGGGGATTGGGGGCGTCGATAGCAATAACAATAAAGTCTTCGCGCGTGGACACGGCCGTTTCCAGCTCTTCATTTTCTACAACTATCTCAGAAGGAGTAACGGCTGCGGTCGTTGCTTCTGGCGGCAGCTCGGCTTCCCCACAGCCTGCCATAAACAGCAAACCTGGCAGCAGACCCAGGTATTTCAGAATAGACCAGATTTGTTTTGTCATAGACCTTCCTCAAAATAGTTTGCTGCAAGAGTAACCGTTCACCAAAAACCAATTCCTTAAACTGTCGTGTTACGCAAGCTTTTCAGACAGCCAAGAGTATAACAAGCCAGGTAGACCAGGCAAACTCACTCATTCTGCCGGCCTGCAAACAGGTGGGCAAATGGAGACAACTCTTATACACTTTGTCTTACAATTATTATAAAACCATGCGTGTCAACTTAAGAGGTAGACCTGACAGGTTTCGGTAAGCGGTCTCGTTTAGCGCATCACACCGGAAAACCTGTCAGGTCTTAAGTTGACAGCAATGAGTATAAAACAATTACAGGGGGACAATCAAAATGGGATTAGGCCCTAATCGACAAGGAGTATTTATATGTTTGGCGAACTAAACTTGCCTACTTTTAATGTTGAAATCATGACATCTAGTTTTCTGTTTCGAGGGGAATTTGAACCAAAAGGCGACATGTTAATCTATCTTAACGATGATCGCTATACGGTGATACGGCTGGATCAGGCTGCACTTTACCCGATTGAGCGCAAGTCTCAAATTCGCGGCGTTAAGCAACCACTAATGGCAGTGAACAAACATAGTATTATGGCTGTTTCAATTTTGGAAGAAGCTGATTTAACCCATATAACGACGCTTAGCTCGAAGCGGCCCTTTGTGGTATATACCACACGTTATGCCATTCGCGGCGATTTGCACATCAATGAGGATGCGCGCGACGATGATGTGTTTGATGAGACAAAAGAGTTTTTTGCCATGAGTGGGGTGACCATTTACCCTATTCAGGTCGGCCGTCAATCCCCTGTGGCTAAGGTTCCCCTGTTGTTTATCAACCAGCGTCAGGTTTATGCCTATCACCCTTATCAAGCGCAGCCATAATATCTTACTTCTTTTCGGCCGCTTTAAGGGATTCAATATCAGGGGTCGCATGGGGCGCGCCAATGCGGCGTACCTTGACATCGCCAACAAAACTGTTGACTTCCAGGCGCAGGCGCTGTTCGGCCGTTTTATAATCACTGCTGGTGACGGCGAAGGTGTTGAGAAACCCTTCCTGCCGCTCGTCCAAAATTTTGGCGTCGTTGATAAAAGCGCTGCAGGTAGCCGTGAGACCCACATGGGGTGGCAGGTAAATTCGCACATCCCCCACAAAATTGTACAGGCGCATCGTCGTTTCCCCGGCAGGAAAGTGGGCCAGGGTCATATCCATATCGACATCGCCGACAAATCCCCAAAATTCGGTGTCTTCCACCTGCCAGGCGCCGTCTCGTTTGAAGTCGCCAATAAACTGCTGTACAAAGCGGGTGTCCGGCCCGGCCATTTGCGGCCGGACAATCAGCCAGACGCCAAGCAAGATGAACCCCAACGGCCAGCAAAAAGCCCAGACACTGATGTTAAACAGCGTACCCGCTAAAAACAGGCCGCCCACGAAGATGAGCAGCAGCCCCATAAAAAGTTGTCCTTGATGTCGCATATTTGTCTCCTGTAAATGACCGCGGACGACGGATTTTCATCCCTTCGTTGGTGCGCCGCGGCGCGTGTTGTCTCCTCTGCAAATGTAACCCAGGTTGTTAACCTGGTAAAGCAGCAGGTTGGCAACCCGCGTTACGCTTTCATTCATTCCTTCGGCGCTGCTCAGAGCCTGTACTGAACGCAGTGAAGTGACAAGCTATGGTGTGCTGCGCCCAATGGTGAACTATCTTATTAAGCTATACGGTCAATTTGCTTTGAACGTTTCAAAGGGAGAGAATTTGCAAAGCGTCCTGCATCATACGGCATCATGGTCGACGTACTATGCAGCACACTTCATAATTCAACAACTGTGCCTAAATGATGGGTCAGGGCGTTGGCGTAGGCGATGTGACCGGCACTGGCATCCTGGACGGCTACGCCGACCGATTTGAAATAGGTGATCTGGTCAGAGGCAGTACGGCCGTTTTTCAGCCCCAGCACAAGTTCACCCAGCTCGGCATGGATGTGGCTCTCGTCAATTAGCCCTTGCTGGAGCGGAATGATCAGATCGCCGGCCTCGGCTAAAACGGCCGGTTTTGAGTCTACGATCACCAGCGCACGACGAATGGTTTCACTATCTACTTCTTGCATGGCCGGCGTGTAGGAGCCGACGCCGTTAACGTGGGCACCCGGTTTTAGCCGGTCGCCGGGGAAAACGGGGGTGGCGGAGGTGGTCGCAGCACAAATAATATCTGCTCCGGTAACGGCCGTGGCGGCACTGTCCACTACGATAATCTGCTGGGGAATGGGGCCAACGCCGGCCATCTCGGTGGCAAAGGCTTGGGCATGGGCAGTTGTAGGGCTGTAAACGCGCACCTCACGAATAGAGCGCACGGTGCAAACGGCCTCCAACTGGGTGCAGGCCTGAACCCCGCTGCCGATAATGGCCACTACGGCCGCATCGGGCCGGGCCAGCAGGTCGGTGGCCGCTCCTGAACCGGCTCCGGTCCGGATGGCCGTGATGGTTCCCCCTTCTAACAAAGCCAGCGGTCGGCCTGTTTCGGCCTCCAGCACCAGAACCAGCCCGTGAATCAAGGGCAAATGGAGCGCGGGATTGTTCGGAAAAACAGAAACGATCTTAACGGCCAGCGACTGGCTGCGCTGTAAATGAGCCGGCATAACCAACGTTGTGCCGCGAAACAGATTAGAAGAAAACGCTTTGACCTCTACCCGACTCCGCAGCGGTACTTCCGCCTGCCCCATTGATAGTTGGGCAAACGCCTCTTTCATGCCGGCAATGGCTTGAGCCATCGGCAAAGCTTTTTTCACATCAGCGGCGGATAAGAGACGAATTTCCATTGAGAGCGTACCGAGTAAAGCGTAACAAGTAAAACGTAAGGCGCGAACTGTTTACGCATCACGCATCACGTTTCACGCATCACGTTTCACGCATCACGTTTCACGCATCACGTTTCACGTTTTCTAATCAATCCCCAAATACGCTTTCTGCACGGTGGGGTCTCGCTGCAGAGCTGCGGCCGAATCGCTTAGCACAATTTCACCCGTTTGCAGCACGTAACCGCGGCCGGCCACCTGGAGGGCCATATGGGCATTTTGCTCTACCAGCAGAACCGTCGTTCCCTCTCTATTGATATCTTCAATGGTGGTAAAAATCGACTCCACCAAAACCGGAGCCAGGCCCATTGACGGCTCATCCAACAGCAGCAGCCGGGGCCGGGACATCATGGCCCGGGCCATGGCCAGCATCTGCTGCTCCCCCCCGCTCATGGTGCCGGCGATCTGCTTTTTGCGTTCATTCAGCCGGGGAAACAACTGGTAGACATGTTCCAGGTCTTGCTTGATGACGGCCTTGTCTGAGCGGTGGTAGGCACCCATTTCCAGATTTTCGGCTACCGTTAGTTTGGCAAAAATGCCGCGCCCTTCCGGCACCATGGCAATGCCCATGGGCACCAATTCGTGGGCGGGCATGGTGGAAATTTCTTGCCCTTCAAAAAAAACCTGCCCTTCACGCGGATTAAGCAGGCCGCTGATGGTACGCAGGGTGGTGGTTTTACCGGCCCCATTGCCGCCAATCAGGGTTACAATTTCCCCCTCTTCGACGTTAAGCGACACGCCCTTAAGGGCATGGATGTTGCCATAATAGGCATGAATGTTTTGCACTTCCAGCATAGCCATCTTGCTTTTCCTCAATGATAGTAACCGTTCCGTCCCTACTTCGGCTGCGCTCAGCACAAGCCCGGAGACCTGACAGGTTTTGGAGGCCATCTTTTGCCTGATACCTCTACTGCCCTAAGCCGGCACAGCAATGGTAGCGCTGGCGGCTGCCCCGCGTCCCAAATAGGCTTCAATAACGCGCGGATTGCCCTGAATTTCGTGGGGCAATCCCTCGGCAATTTTCTCGCCATAGTCAATGACAATAATCCGTTCGGAAATACCCATCACCACACGCATATCATGTTCAATAAGCAAAACCGTAATGCCCAGTTCATCACGCAGGCGCTGAATAAAAATTGTGGTTTCGGCCGTTTCACGAGGATTCATACCGGCTGTCGGCTCATCTAGCAGCAGCAATTTGGGTCCACCGGCCAGGGCACGGGCAATTTCCAGGCGGCGCTGGTCGCCATAGGGCAAATTTTGGGCCATCATATCCCCCTTGCCGCGCAAGTTCACAAAGCGCAGCAGGCGACGCGCCTCTTTTTCTGTCTCTTCATCTTCGTGCCGGTTGGCCGGTGTGCCCAGGATGGCCCCTATCCAGGTGGATTGCAGTTTGGGTTCCTGACCAACCATGATATTCTCAATGACGGACATATTTTTGAAAAGGCGGATATTTTGAAAGGTGCGGGCAATGCCCAGACGGGTGATCTCGTCGGCGGAACGGCCGTTTAGCCGTATATCCCCCTCAAACATCAGATCCCCCTCGTCAATCTGGTAAAAGCCGGTAATACAGTTAAAAAAGGTCGTCTTACCCGCCCCATTAGGCCCAATCAAGCTAATAATCGACCCGCGCGGAATATCAAAGTCCAGACTGTTAACGGCCACCAAACCCCCAAACCGCTTTGTCATCCCTCTTGCTTCTAAGATATTATCT
Organism: Chloroflexota bacterium; assembly: GCA_046484685.1. Classification (GTDB taxonomy): domain Bacteria; phylum Chloroflexota; class Anaerolineae; order Promineifilales; family Promineifilaceae; genus SLGK01. Next base: position 5,416 of record JAWOIM010000267.1, read on the forward strand.
GCCATTCTCTCGTCCTTTTGACACTGTTCAGTCCACTCTTTACTGATTACTGCCTACTGACTACCCTCGCGCCGTCACGCTCAATTCCTGCGTGGGAATTATCTCATCTTCCTCATCCCCGCCTTTTAGCTCACGCTGGCGTATGGCCGAGGGCCACAACCCTTCCGGCCGAGCCAACATCATCACAATCAACAGCGCGCCAAAGATCAGCAGCCGGAAGTCAGAAAATTCGCGCAGCACTTCCAGCAGGCCTATCAGGGCCACTGCGCCCACGACCACGCCGGGCACACTGCCCATACCGCCCACAATAATCAGGCTTAGCACACTGACCGAAATGATCAGATTAAAGCTGTGGGGGAAAATGGTACCCAGCTTGACGGCAAAAATAGCCCCGGCCAGGCCACCGGAAGCCGCGCTCAAGGTAAAGGCCAGCAATTTGGCCTTAATGGTGCTGATGCCCATGGCTGCGGCCACGTCTTCATCTTCGCGGATAGCCATCCACTGCCGGCCGGTACGAGAATTGTTTAGCCGCTGCGACACAAACAGCATCAACAGACAGCCCGCCAGCACAATATAATAAATTTCTTGCGGTCCCTGAAAAACCAGGTCACCAATCCGTGGCTTGGGAATAAACAATACCCCTTGCGCCCCCCCAATCAGGGGGGCCAGCCAGTCTGATAAAGCCAGCAGACGAATAATTTCACCAAAACCCAGCGTGGCAATAGCCAGATAGTCGCCGCGCATACGCAGCACGGGCAGGGCAAATATAAAACCGGTCGTCATCGCCGCCAGAATACTGATAGGCAGCACCACCCAGAATGAAAGCTCGGCCCCGCCCAAGGGACCGGTAGAGGTCAGCACGCCGGCCACATAGGCCCCCACGGCAAAATTGGTTACATACCCCAGGTCCAGCAGTCCGGCCAGGCCAACGGCGATATTTAAGCCCAATCCCATCAAGATATAAAGGCCCACCAGTGTCGCCACATCGCTTAAAGAGGTGCCAACAATCCAGGGTAAAGCCAGCAGCAGCAAAAAGCCTCCACCCCAATAAGAGTACCGTAAGCGCATGCGCTTGTTTTCGGGCAGGGCTTGTACCCGCTCTTTAACAGCCTGGCCGCGTACCTGCCAAAAGGCACTGATGCTGCCGGCGAGGACAAAAATAAAAACGGCCGATAACGGCCGCAGCGCACCATTGCTAAAAATCGTATTGATAACGGCCCGACCGGCGGCAGTATTGCCACTAAACCAGGAGCGTATCATCTGAATCAACAAATCACCCAATAAGCCAACACCCAACGTCCAAAAAAGCCCTACAGTTAAGGGACGCCGAATATGTTGCGGCACATATTGCACACCGGCCCCGGCAAAACCGGCCGCCGTCATGAGCAAAGCCAGCAGCAATCCGCCTATCAGCAGACTCTCCTGCCCCAGCGTCACAATCCCTATAAGAGCCGTGGAGACATTGACAAACATTGCCCGCACATTTATCAACGTGGTCAAAAAGATAAGGGTGAGTATCGGTGCGGCCGTTACCGCTCCGGCCAACGTTGCGCCCAGCAGTACCGTTTGCCGCGACACCCCTTCTTTTTTCAAACTAGCGCGGGCTACCAGGTAGCCGGCGGCCAATGCCGGGGCAAATAGAAGAAGCTGGCCCAATGTTAACCAGCTGGCAATAATTTCCCGGCCGTCAAAAGCAACAATCATACCAATCGTGCCTGTATACAGGACCATCGCCCCCAGGATTAGCCCCATGCGCACACTATAACGCCAGTCAAATGATGTCCCATTGTTCATCATATCACGCTCCCTATGCCTTGGCTTCACTCAGGCGCTCACCCAAAATACCCTGCGGCCGGAAAATGAGAATCAAAACCAGCATGGTAAAAGCAATCACATCTTTCAACTGGTTGGCCGAGGGAATACCTAAACCCTCGAGGATCAGGTTAGGGCCAATCGACTCAAAGACGCCCAGGAACAGCCCCCCTAGCATGGCACCGGGCACATTGCCAATGCCACCCAAAACGGCCGCCGTAAAGGCTTTGATGCCGGGGAAAAAGCCCATAAAAAAGTAAACACCCTGCGGCCGGAAGATGCCGTTGATCACGCCGGCCGCCCCGGCCAACGCCCCACCAATGGCAAAAGTAAAGACAATGACCCAGTTAATGTTGATGCCCATCAAGGAGGACACTTCCTTATTTTCCGATACGGCTCGCATCGACTTGCCAATTTTCGTTTGCTCTACCAGCCAGTAGAGGCCCAACATAAACAGCAGCGCCGACACAATCACCACGATTTGGGTAATGGGGATGCTCTGCCCCAAAATCACCCAGCGCCCGCTAAACATCTGGAATTCAGGATAGGCCCGGAAACCGGAGCCATAAAAGCCGCGGAACGTATACTGCAAGAAGAAGGAAGCCCCAATGGCCGTGATGAGCGGCACCAGCCGCGGCGCACCGCGCAGGGGCCGGTAGGCAATGCGCTCCAGCAGCACGGCCACGGCCGTAGATACCGACGCCGCTACCAGCAGCAAAATAAGGAGGGAGGCAATCGGGTAGGTGTTCAAAAAGCCGGATTGGTGCAGCGCATTGGCGGCAAAAACGGCCGTAAAGGCTCCGGCCATAAACACCTCGCCATGGGCAAAATTAATCATCAACAAAATACCATAGACCAGCGTGTAGCCCAGGGCAATCAGGGCATAAATACTGCCCTGCGTTAAGCCAGATATGATCAGACTGACCCACTGGGCACCGGTGTAGCGGGCCGAAATAAGGGTGTTGGCGGCTCCATAAATTATCAGAACAATAATGGTTATGCGTAGAACTCCTAGAATGAAGTCTACCCAGTTGAATTGATCAAGCCATCGTTGCAGCATCAGGGCACTCTCTTTTGCGTTGGTGATAAACGACCATGGCGACTAAAACGTCTATAATTCAGAGAAGAACCGCGTTCCCAACGAGGAAGGTTTCTCAAGATCGAGCCACCACAAAGGAACGCGGTTCTTTGAAGAATAGAGAAGCCTGGCTTTTTTGAAAAGCCAGGCTTCTTCTTCTACTTACAATCTTACGGCGTCCAGACAACTTCCGGCGGCCAGTTACCACCCGACACTTCGGCATCGCTTAAGCGGTAAATACCCAGCGCCTCACCGGTGGCACAGTCACCTGTGGCATCACAGGTCAGGTTACCGGTCAACCCGCTGTGGTTAGACGTAGCCGACAGCGCATCGCGCAGCGCCTGGCGTCCGATCAGCAGCGTGCCATCATCAGCCTGTTGGGCAACGGACTCAATTGCTTGCAGCAGCATCGTAGTGGCATCGTAGGCATGGGCATGGAAACCGCTGGGCGGGGTGCCGCCAATCGTTTCTTCCCATTTGCCCAGAAAGTCCTGGTACGTATTCCCTTCAATGTAGGGGCCGGAAAGGTACATGCCCACAGCGGCGGGGCCGGTGTTCTGGGGGAAGCTTTCGGACAGCAGACCGTCAGCACCCATCAGCGTCGTGTTTTCCAGACCGGAAATTTCGCGGGACTGGTCGGCGATGAAGTTGCCTTCCGGCTCAAAGATGGGGAAGTAGATGACGTCGGGGGCTTCAGCGGCAATGTTGGTCAGAATGGGCCGCATGTCGGTGTCACCGACGTTGACCGACCCTTCGAAAACCACATTACCACCTAACTCCAGGAAGGTGTTGACGAAAACACGCTGCAGGCCATCGGCGTAGGGGCTGCCGTCGTGGATGGTGGCCGCAGTGCGGGCACCTAGTTCATTGTAGGCGTATTCGGCGGCGACACGACCCTGGAACTCGTCATTGTGGGCAGTACGGTAGTAGCCAGCCTGCCAGGTGCCACCATCTTCGGGCAGGGCCGTCAGGGTGGGGGCAGTATTGGAAGGGGAAATCATGACCATGTTGGCACTGCTGATAATGGGCAGGGCGGCCTCACCGGCACTGGAGCAGCTTGTGCCGATGGCCCCCAGAATGGTATCGTTAGAGGCGACACGTTGGGCAGCAGCCTGACCACCTTCGGCACTACACATAGAGTCTTCGCCAATCAGGTTGATGCTATGGCCCAACAGATCGCCATAATCATCAATGGCGATTTCGATGCCGCCACGCGAGTCTTCACCCAGGAAGGCAGTCGGACCGGAGATGGTGAGCATGTAGGCGATATTGACCGCCTCGCCGGGGCCAACCTCGACACAGCCCAGATCATCGGTGCATTCGAGATCGGTGGCTGCGGGGGTACAGGCCATCAAGCCAAAGACCAGAATGAGACACAACAGAGTAAATTTAATCGTTCCTTTCATCGTTTCTTCTCCTCATTTAAGTTAGACATATAAAGTTGATACTGAGACATTCGCTGCGGTGGATATGACTATGAGTGGATGTCTTGCTTTGACGACTTACCTCCTCGTATTTGTGGTGACAGCTTGTCGCTAAAACAGGGCTGCAATTTTTAAGATTCTATTAGAATATTTTCAGTTGTCAACCCAGTGTCGAGTATCGCCAGGGTTTTTCAGTAGCCGCGGTTTCCCAACCGCGCCGCCTACTTGGCGCACTCGCTGAAAAGCCCTGCGGTTATCAGCAATCGGTTGTTATCCGTTCACTGAAGGCGACCTGATCGCCCATTACCGGTCCCTGCTGACCGACCGGTGGTTGCTAACCGACCACCGGCCTCAATCATTGTCTACCAGATCGGCTATTTCGATATATTCACCGGTAGCCATAAAGACAACACGCTCGGCGATATTGGTGGCTCTGTCGCCAATACGTTCCAAACTATGGCCCACAAACAGCAGGTAAGTAGCCCGGCGAATGTAATCATCGTCACGCATTTCTTTGAGCGTTTCGCGAAACAACTTACGATACTGCTTGTCGATTTTGTCATCTTGTTTGATGATGCGATGGGCCTGGTCAGGGTCGTGATCGATATAAGCAGTGGTAGCTTCCTGCAGCATCTGGCGGGCAAGCCTGGCCATTTTGGGCAGCTTATGGAGGGAGTCGATTTCCTCTTCATTTTCCAGCCGTTCGACCAGACGCGCAATACCGGCCGCATGGTCACCAATGCGCTCTAATTCAACAGCCAAATGAATGGCGGCAATGACCCGGCGCAGGTCACGAGCGGCCGGCTGTTGGGTGGCCAGCAAGCGCAGGCTGTCTTCTTCAATGGTGTAACGAAGCAAGTTGATTTCCTGGTCACCTACAGCGACCTGGGTGGCAAGGATAACATCGCGCGTACCGAGGGCCAGCATCGCTTGTTCTATCGCTGCATCAACCATACTGGCCAGGCGCAAAATGTTATCGTCCAGCGCCTGGAGTTCGTTGTCTAGGGCAGTTCGGGGATGTGTCATGATAAAAGCCTCTCGATACCGACTAAGGGTCAGGCCTTTTGCGGCTCTAACCCTTCGGCGCGGCGGTCAAATGCGGCCTGAACGGCCGTATATGTCTCTCGATCCATCTTGTCCTGGCTGTTTTGCCACTGCTGCTTTAGATACCCCTTCACTTTGCTATAGTGCATGGCGGGGAAGTTGGCGTTAGCCACGTCCAGGCTTTTAATCTCTTTGGTAGTAAAAACAATCAGGGCGGCAATAGGCACTTCTTCTACTTCCGGGGCATTTTTACGTAAAAAGTTGGCCAGCCGCTCGACCATAATTTGCGCCTCGCGGGAGGGATTGCCCAGCGATTCCTGGCCAAAGAAGCGACGCAGACCAATGCCTTTTTGGGTCCACTTGTCCCCTTCGGCCTTGATTTCGCCCACCTGGTACTTGGCCAAAAAGAGGATAATACCGCGTGGTGTCAGCAGGACATGGGAAGCGGGCAGAATATAATGGTACATTCGGCCGTTTTTCATGACCTTCTTCACTGCCTCATCCAGCACCTGGTCAGGCCGCGGCCGACGCACGTAGCGATGGCCCAGGTAAACCCCAATTTGGGACAGAATCAGACCCACGGCCAGGGCTATAAGCTGGTAGATAAACACTTCCACTGAGTCCATGGTAAACGCCAAAACCAACCCCCCAACCAGGGCGGCCAACCCAATGAGCGTCATATATTGGCTCAGACGGCGCATGCGTTCAATTCGTTTTTCGTCGCGTATAACTTGCATGTTGTTTCCTCGTTATCGGTTATCGGTTATGCGTACGCGAAGGGGTCGCCCCGCGACATTACCGTTCACCGTTTACCGATTACCGTTTACCACTCCCCATTCCCCAGGACCAGGCAGGCGTTTTGACCCCCTAATCCAAATGAGTTAGACAAAACGGTGCCAACGGCAGCCGGCCGGGGGGCGTTGGGCACATAATCGAGATCACAGTCGGGATCGGCCGTTTCATAATTCCAGGTGGGGGGGATAATCCCCTTCTTGATGGTCAGGGCGGCAAAAATCGCTTCGATAGCCCCGGCCCCCCCCATAGCATGACCCAGCACCGATTTATTGCTGCTGATGGGAATTTCATAGGCCCGTTCGCCAAATAGATGCTTAATGGCCGTTGTCTCCGACAAATCATTCATGGGTGTGGATGTACCGTGGGCATTAATGTTATCTACCTCATTTAGCCCCACGCCGGCATCGGCCAGTGCCCACTTCATGGCCCGCACCGCGCCGGCCGCATCCGGGTCTTGGGCCGCTACGTGGTAAGCATCAGATGAAGAAGCATGGCCGCGCACTTCGGCATAAATGGGGGCTTGCCGCGCCAGGGCCAGATCCAGCCGCTCCAAGATAACCACGCCGGCGCCTTCACTGAGAATAAAGCCATCCCGATCCAGATCAAAGGGCCGGCTGGCCCGGTGGGGGGCGTCGTTAAAGGCGGTAGAGAGGGCACGCATGGCCCCAAAACCGGCGATGGCCGCTTCGTGAATCAACCCTTCCACCCCCCCCGCGAGCACCCGGTCGGCCACACCACGCCGGATCATTTCCAGGGCTTCGCCAATGGCCTGGGTTCCGGTGGCACAGGCGGCCGTCACGGTGCTGATCGGCCCCAACGCCTGGGCCAGCAGACTGACGTGATGGCTGGGCATGTTGGGTAAAAAACCGGTCATGGCAAAAGGGCTGACCCGGCTGAACCCTTTCGTACGCAAAATGCGCACGTTGGTGTCGGCCACCTCAAAGCCACCCACCCCGGTGCCAATGAGAACGCCGGTGCGCTCCCCGTCGGGAACCGGTTCCGGCAGACCGGCGTCGGCCAGGGCCATGCGGGCCGCGGCAATGGCCAGTTGTGAAGCTCGCGAAATACGCCGCGCTTCCTTAAAATCCATATGCTTTTCGGGCCGAAACTCTTTAACCTCCCCGGCAATACGGCAGGGGAATTGAGAGGCGTCGAATTGGGTGATGGGGCCTATGCCGGAACGGCCGTTTAACAAACTGTCCCAACTCTCGGCCGCCGTGTGGCCCAAAGGACTCATCACGCCGATACCGGTGATAACTACACGCGGCCGGCCGCGTTCGTCTGTGTATTGAGTGTCCATAAAGTGTGTCCAGAGACGTAGGGCGTAATGCGTAGTGCGTAGTGCGTAAGGGTTGGTTTACAAACGACGCCCTACGCGCTACGCACTATTTAATCCTTCTTCAATGGCCGCCACGACCCCATTTTCTACCATCAACTGCGCCTGTTTAATCGCTTGCTGGATGGCATAGGCGTTGGAACGGCCGTGTCCGATAATAACCACTCCGCGCACCCCCAGCAGGGGAGCGCCGCCCACTTCGTCCGGGTTCAGCTTTTGCCGCACGCTCCGGAAGGCGGGACGGGCCAGCAGACCCCCGATAATCGTCAGCGGATTGCCCATGAGCGCATCCCGGATCATGTCAGACATGGTGCCGGCGATAGCTTCGGCCGTTTTCATCATCAAATTGCCGGTAAAGCCATCCGTTACCCCGACATCGGCCGCTCCCTGCAAAAACTCCTTAGGCTCGATATTGCCCACATAGTTGAGACTGCTGGCTTGCAGCAGGGGAATCGTTTCTTGCACCAGGCTGTTCCCCTTGCCTTCTTCCTCGCCATTGGAAAGCAGCCCGACCCGTGGATTTTCTACACCCAGCATCCGCGAAACATAGAGGCTGCCCATGAGGCCAAACTGGAGCAAATAGTCGGGCTTACAGTCGGCGTTGGCCCCGTTGTCAATGAGGAAGGGCCGGGTGGGGGTGGGAAAAACAACGCCCAGCGCCGGCCTCTGTATGCCCCGAATGCGGCGCAGCGTGTGCAGCGTCGCCACGGCCAGGATGCCGCCCGTATTGCCGGCCGAGACAAAGGCATCGGCCGCTCCTTCTTTAACCAGATTCAGCCCCACGTGCATCGAAGAATCCTTCTTGCTGCGCGAGGCATCGCCCGGTTTGTCGGTCATGGTGATGACCTGGCCGGCGTGTTGAATTTCCAGGGAGAGATCGGCCGTATTATGTTGGGCCAATTCCGCTTCAATTTGGGCTTCATCTCCCACCAGAATAATGGTGTTTCCAAAGGCACGGGCCGCCATGACCGCCCCAGCCACATCGGCGGCCGGGTGGTTGTCACTGCCCATCGCATCTACAACAATCCGCATAATTTTGTCCTAACTGCTTGAATCCGGGGCAATTAGCCATAAATTTGCCTGGGACCAATAAATAAAGGTTAGCGGATTCTAACGACGCGCTTGCTTTAAGTCAACTGATCAGCCGCTGCCGTGGCGCAGCATATCGGCAAACTCGTGGGGCATGTCGCTGACTTCGATAGCCTGAGCCGCCCGCTCCACGTCATAGGGGATGCGAATAAAGGTGGCGTCCAGGTCAGACCCCGTGGCCGTCAAGACCAGATAACAGGCATCGGGATTGTTGTCTTTGGGTTTGCCCACGCTGCCGGCGTTAATTACGTGACGGCCGCTGGGCAGCAGGCGATGGTAGGGCAAATGGGTATGGCCGCAGACCAGCACATCGGCTGCGGCCAGATCCAGCAGCCGTTCCAGGCTGGATTCAGGCCGGTCTTCATATAGATATTCGTTAATGCGCCGCGGGCTGCCGTGGACCAGCAGCACGTTTAAATCACCCAGGCGCAGGGGGATACGGTCTACCAGGCGGCGCAGATAGGCTTTATTATCGGCACTGGTGTGGGCATTGGACCAGGCAATGGAGCGTTCGCCCAGCGCCTGGGCTTCCGGCGTGCGGTAGGCACAGCCACAGTCGTCGCTGTCCTGGCCTACGCCCTGGTCATAGTTACCCATAATAGTGGGAATATCCCGCTGGCGAATAGTCTCAATGACCTCGTTGGGCCAGACGCCATAACCCACCAGATCGCCTAAACAGTACAGGTTAGGCAAGCGGCGGCCGTCTATGTCGGCCAGGACCGCTTCTAAAGCAGGCAGATTGCCGTGAATATCACCGAAAATTGTTACTTGATTCAAGTTTGTCTCCTTTCGTCGTGCATAACGTGGCCCAGCCACAGCCAAAAACTCTCACCACAGAGGGCACAGAGGCTTGTCCTGAGCAACGCCGAAGGAACACAGAGTTTTTTCTCTTTTTCTCTGTGCCCTCCGTGTTCTCTGTGGTGCAAAAATTAACGCCCTCCACATCACGTACCCTTCTTCTTCATCATCAGGCGTAGGTAGTTGATACGGGTGGATAATTCGCGGGCCGTCTGCCTAAAGGCGTGCCGTTTTTGCGCCTCGCTGCCGCTGACGGCGGCCGGATCGGGGAAGCTCCAATGGATTTTTTGGGGATCGTTGGGGAAAACAGGGCAGCTTTCGCGGACCCTGTCGCAAACGGTAATGACGTAATCAAACTTCTGCTCCACAAATTGGTCCAACTGTTTGGGCTGCTGCCCGCTGATGTCGATGCCGAGGGCAGCAGCGGCCTGAATGGCCAGGGGATGGACCTGGCCCGGTTGGCTGCCCGCGCTGTATACCTCTACCTGAGCACCGGCGGCGGCACGCATGATGCCTTCAGCCAGTTGGGAACGGGCGCTGTTGTGGGTACAGAGGAAGAGGATGCGATACGGCCGTTCTCCATCCAAACGTTCACCTTCAGCCGCTGACTCAGGCTGTGCCCCTGTGGTCAGCGCCGGGTGCAGCAGCTCCCCACTTTCCAGGTACAGGGCACGAACCTGATCCAGATCCAGGCTGTAATACGCGTCGCGGGCGTCGGCACTGCTGCGGCGCACCCTGACCAGATTGCCCTCACGCAGCAGGCGCAGATGGTAGGAAATGAGATTTTGCGGCCGCTGCAGCAGATCAACCAACTCTTGCACGCGCCGGTCGCTGAGGGCCAGAGCCATGAGCAGGTGCCAGCGCACATCGTGGGCCAGCAGCTTAAGAAAATCGGGGGGCAAGGTAACGAGTAGGGACATATAGCAAAGGGACGATAGACGATGGACGATGGACGATGGACGATGGTCGATGGTCTATGGACCATGGTCCGCGTACAGATTGAATCAAATCAAATTGATTTAATTATAGCATGAGGGTGGCGTTTGGCAAGGGTCTTGACAAAGTTTGAGATTACTTTATAATCCTTTGTCAGATAGATATTTATCAATATGTTAGGCTGTTATGAACTCAATTACCTTTGCCAAAGCGATCTCTGATGAGACGCGCCAACAAATTATGCGCCACCTTTGCTGTGATTGGTGCTGCGTCAGTGATGTCGTGGATAAACTGTCGGGGCAGGTCACCCAGCCCACGGTCTCCCACCACCTCAGCATTTTGCGTGAGGCGGGCCTGGTGCATATTCGCCGCGAAGGAAAGCAGGTTTTTTACAGCCTGAATCAGAAGGCAGTGGCCAACTGCTGCCAAACTCTGCTGCAAAGCTTTGCGCCGGAGACGATTACGTAGTTCGTAGTGCGTAGTTCGTAGTGCATAGCAGCCTTTCTACGCACTATTTTTTTATCTAAACATATAGATGTTCATCAATACAAGGAGTATGTTATGACCGATTTTAATTCCCCCCAAGATGTGTATGAGGCAGTGCAGTCCCGTTACGGCCGTATTGCCACCGATTTTTCCCCGGAAACGGCCGCTTCCTGTTGTAGTGACGACGCTTCTCGCTGGGGTGAGGAGACCGCCGGTTTTGGGGCCGGCCTGTACGATGTGGCCCTCGACAGCCTGCCCCAGGATGTAACCGGCCTCTCGCTGGGCTGCGGCGACCCCATTGCCCTGGCCAATCTGACCCCAGGCCAGACGGTGTTGGACCTCGGCTCTGGCGGGGGTATTGACTGCTTTTTGGCGGCACAGCGGGTAGGGCCAACCGGCCAGGTGATCGGTGTGGATATGACCCCGGCCATGCTGGAAAAGGCCAATCGCAATAAAGCGAAAGTAGGGGCCGGCAACGTGGAGTTCCGGCTGGGCCAAATTGAAGAGCTGCCGCTACCCAGCCAGACGGTAGACGTGGTGATTTCTAACTGCGTCATCAATCTGAGTCCGGACAAAACGGCCGTTTTCCGCGAAGCGTTCCGCGTCCTCAAGCCCGGCGGCAGCCTGGCCGTTTCGGACATGGTAACACAGGGACAGTTCAGCGCCGCGCAGCGGTCTGACCTGGCAGCCTGGACAGGCTGCATTACCGGGGCTGAAGATGTCTCCGTGTATGTGGCGGCCATGCGCCAGGCCGGTTTTAGCCAGATCTCGCTGCGCGACAAAGCCGCCCCCGATATCGAACTGGCCCACACGATCAGCCTGGACAGCAACCCCCGCCTCTTCAGCGCCCGCATTACGGCCGTTAAGCCGGTGGAGAGTAAACAGTAATCGGTGAACAGTAATCAGTAAACGGGTGGGACTGTCTCCTCCCACCCGTTTACAATCCCCTTTTCGTTGCCTGCTGAATTGTGTTATCATTCTACTTATGGCAACGATCATCTTAGTACGGCATGGCGAAAACGATTGGGTGAAAAAAAAGCGGCTGGCCGGTTGGATTGCGGGCGTCCATTTAAATGAAAACGGCCGTCAGCAGGCCATTGATGTCGCCCAACGGCTGTCCCATTTACCTATTAACGCTGTTTACAGCAGCCCGGTTGAGCGCTGTGTAGAAACGGCCGCACAGATTGCCCAGGCGCTCAACCTGCCGCTCAAGCAGCTCGAAGCGGTGGGCGAAGTACGCTATGGGGAATGGGAAGGGGAAGAAATCGAAAAGCTGGCCAAAGAAAAAGCGTGGTATATTGTTCAGCATTACCCCAGTCGCCATCAATTTCCCCAGGGCGAGACGCTGCGAGAAGTGCAGTTTCGCGCCGTGCAGGCCCTGGAACAGCTTAGCCGGCAGCATGACAAAGAAGTTATTGTTGTTGTTTCTCATGCCGATCTGATCAAACTGATATTGGCCCACTATTTGGGCGTCCACATCGATCTATTTCAACGCATTGTCATTGCGCCGGCGTCGCTCAGCGTGCTGGCCCTGCCTGGCGACGGCCGGGTACATATTTTGCGTGTTAATGACAACGGTCCGCTGACGATGCCGGCTCCGGCCGAAGCGGCTGAAGAAACGGCCGAATCGGAAACCGCGCCGTCTGCTGACGAGAAGATTTCTAGTTAAAGGGGTAAACGCTATTATGGCCCGTCAAATAGAACTCAATCCCGTCTCTCATATGACGATTGGCACCATTGGGCTGCCTGGGCAGCGTACCTTTTACTTGCAAGGCAGCCGGGGCATTCAGACTATTTCGCTCGTTATTGAAAAGGAACAGGCCGTTGTGCTGGCCAACAGCTTCCATTCCTTGTTAGAAGAGCTGGAAAAACGTTACCCACGCCCCAGCACCGAAGTGGATGAGACGGTCTGGATGGATATGCGGCTGCGGGAACCGGTTGAACCGCTGTTTCGGGTGGGTAATATGGGTGTGGGGTATAATGAGGGCAGCGACCAGATAGTATTAGTTGTTTATGAGCTGGTTGCCGAAGAAGATGAAGATGAGGAACCGGATGTGGTCAGCTTTTGGGCCACACGCACCCAAATTAAAACGCTGATCCAACATGCGTATGAAGTAGTCAGTGCCGGCCGGCCCATTTGTGGCAACTGCGGCCGGCCCATTGATCCGGAAGGCCATTTTTGCCCCAACCGGAATGGACATCGCCATTAGATATAATTACCAAATTATGTTACAGGACCTGGCTACGGCCGATTTTTTGAACATTTTGCAGGTGGGCACCATTGAGGTGTCAGGGCTGCTGCCCTGGAGTTCCAACTACACTTTTCTGCTGCAAATCTGTCACGAGGCGGCCCCTGGGCAGCCAATGTTGGTGCAAGCGGTGTACAAGCCCCAGCGGGGCGAACGGCCGTTGTGGGATTTCCCCCAGGGCACCCTGTGCCAGCGGGAACGGGCTGCCTTTTTAGTCAGCGAGGCCTTGGGCTGGGGCCTGGTGCCCCCCACCGTGCTGCGTGACGGCCCCCACGGCTTGGGGTCGGTGCAGCTATTTATTGATCACGACCCGGAGCAGCATTATTTTTCATTTGAAGGCAGCCGGCCTTTGCAACCCCAGTTGCAGCGCATGGCCTTATTGGACTTAATTATTAACAATGCCGACCGTAAAAGTGGTCATGTGCTGCTGCAAGAAGCAGAGCATGAAGAAACGACCGGCCGGCTGTGGGGCATTGACCATGGCATCTGCTTCCATACGGACTATAAACTGCGTACCGTTATCTGGGAGTTTATCGACATGCCCATCCCGGCCGACATGCTGGAGGCGATGAGACAAATGCAGCAGCAGATGAACGACAACGTTTCGCTGTTGGGCCAGCAGTTGGCTACCTGCCTGTCTGCCAGAGAAATAGCTGCCCTGTCCACCCGGTTGGGACGTTTGTTAGAAACGGCCGTTTTTCCCAATCCCGGCCCTGGCCGTCACTATCCCTGGCCGCCCGTGTAAGCCGGGATGGCTGTTATCTTATTTTTGTTTATGGCCAGACCACATTATACTATACGAATTAAATTTACATGACACACAAAATACTCACCATAGACGACCATGCAGATACCCTTAATGCCGTGGTAGACACGCTGGAACAGTACGGTTACCAGGTTCTTTCCTCCCAATCCCCTTTTCGGGGGCTGGAAATTGCCGCCGCCGAACAACCAGACCTGATTCTGCTGGACGTCAATATGCCCGGTATGGACGGCAACACCTTTGCCCGCCGGCTGCGGGCCAATGACCAACTGGCCTATATTCCCATCATCATGTTTACGGCCGAAAGCTTACCCGAACAAAAGCTGGCCGGTTTTGACGCCGGGGCGGACGATTATCTGCTGAAGCCCACAGACCCGGATGTATTAATAGCGCGTATTCAGGCCATTGTAGGCCCGGCCCAACCGGCGGCCGTCGTCGCCGCCCAGCAGACGCCCTCGAAGGCCGACAGCCCCACCACTACGCCCCATAATAAAACGATTGCCTTGTTAGGTGCACACGGGGGGGCCGGCACCACCATCCTGGCCCTCAATCTGGCGCTGGCCATCGCCGAAAGTGGTGTGCCCACCACACTCATTGATTATGATCTGACGCAGGGCCATATCGCGCTTTACCTAAACCAAAAAGAGCTTAGCCACAGCCTCAACCAGTATGCCCGGCAGCCGGCCGCGGCCGAGAACGTCTATAAAAATCTAATCGACCATAGTGACAATCTGCGCCTGCTGCTGGCCGAACCGAATCCGCTGGGGGCTGCCCCCCTGCCCGATAATGGCCACAGCGCCACCTTGCTGCAAACGTTAAGCGAACGGGATGGCTGTGTGATCCTTGATTTAGGACGCGGGCTTAACGCCATCACCCAACCCCTTATGGAGCAGGTTGATGAGATTTATGTTTGTGTACAACCCAATCGCGTGGGCCTGGCCTCGGCTCGCTATCTGCTCCATAAGCTGGAAAAGGAACTGGTGAGTAATGTCTACCTGGCGGCCATTAGCTTTCATATCGGCAGCAGCACGATTCCCCTGGACCCCATTGCGCAATATTTAAAACGGCCGGTATTGGCTATGGTAACGGTTCATCCCAAAGAGATGACCACGTCGATCAACCAGATGATTCCGCTTATTCATATGGCCCAAAGCCCGGCCGGAGAAACGATTCGCCTGATGGCCCGTAAAATCATGGCCCGCTAGGATAAAAAACTGTGTCTGCATCTGTTGATGTTTTAGTTAAACAAGCCATTGCCTACCTGAAGCAGTCCCGCCATGCCGTGGCCCTCACCGGGGCCGGCATCAGCACTCCTTCGGGCATTCCCGATTTCCGCAGCCCGGCTTCCGGCTTATGGGAGGATGTGGACCCCCTGGAAGTGGCTTCGATCTACGGCTTTGCTCACAATCCCCAGGCCTTTTTTGACTGGATCCATCCGCTGGCCCAAACGATTCTGAACGCCCGGCCCAACCCGGCCCATACAGCCCTGGCCCAACTGGAGCGGCAGGGACCGCTGCGCAGCATCATCACCCAAAATATTGACCTGCTGCATACGCGGGCCGGTTCTGAGACTATTTACGAAGTCCATGGCCACCTGCGCGAGGCCACCTGCCAAAGCTGCCGCCACCACCTGCCCACGGCCGATATTTTTCCCGACTTTTTGGCCACCAAACAGATACCGCGCTGCCCCCTTTGCCAGGGGGTGCTAAAGCCCGACGTCATTCTATTTGGCGAGCTGCTGCCGGTGCACATTATGCGGGCTGCCCAGCGAGAAGCGCAGCAGTGTGACCTGATGCTGGTTGCCGGTTCATCGCTGACGGTGGCCCCCGCCTG
Organism: Chloroflexota bacterium; assembly: GCA_046484685.1. Lineage (GTDB taxonomy): Bacteria > Chloroflexota > Anaerolineae > Promineifilales > Promineifilaceae > SLGK01. The sequence goes on from JAWOIM010000267.1 coordinate 21,059, forward strand.
TGATTTGCCCCAACAGGCGAAAATGAGTGGGGCACGGTTGATCATTGTTAATTATCATGAAACCCATGTTGACTTTATGGCCGATGTCGTGATTCATGCCGATGTGGCCGATATCTTACCCCGCCTGGCTGCCCCCTTTGCTAACCAGGTTAACGAGTCTTAATTATGGAACAACCCTCTTTTCATTTATCTACCGCCGAATTAAACCCCGACCAGTTGGCCCGGCTGCTAGAAATTAGCACCCGGCTCAGCTCAACGCTGCACCTGGACAATTTGCTGTCGCTGATTATGGATGTGGCCACAGAATTAACAAACACCGAAGCGGCCTCTATCTTGCTGCTGGATGAAAGCAGCAATCAGCTTCACTTCGCCGCTTCTATCGGCAACACCATGCCCCAGGATATTGTGGTACCACTGGACCGCAGTATTGCCGGTTGGGTGGTGCAAAACGGCCGTTATCTCATCATTGACGATGTGCAAACCGACCAACGATTTTTTGCCTCAGTCGACCAGGATACCCAGTTTCAGACCCAGACTATGCTGGCCATTCCCCTACACACCTCTGACAAGGTAATTGGCGCTTTGGAGGTGATCAACAAACGGGGCGGCCAGGCCTACACGGAGCAAGATGTGGCCCTGATGGAAGCGCTGGCTTCACAGGCGGCCGTGGCTATTGTCAACGCCCGTCTCTTTGAACAATCTGACTTGCTGGCCGAAATTATGCACGAATTAAAAACGCCGATGATGGCCATTCACGCGGCGGCCGATCTGCTGTCTCGTCCTGAATTTCCACAAGACAAACAGGAGACGGTGGTTCAGATGATTAAGCGGGAATCCAAACGGTTATCCAAGATGACCAGAGACTTTTTGGACCTGGCCCGGCTGGAATCGCGGCGGCTACGGATGGAGCGGCAAGAAGTGTCCCTGGTTCCCCTGGTTAAAGAGGTGGTAGAAATCACCAGAGCGCAGGCGGCCGAGCGTGGCCTGGCCATCGAAACAGTCGTCGCCCCCGAGAGGGCAGCGGGCGCTGGGGCAGCGGGCGCTGAGCCGGCCAGCAGCAGCCTGACGCCCAGCAATTACTGTGTGTGGGGAGATGTGGACCGTCTGAAGCAGGTGTTGATTAACCTGGTGAGCAATGCCATTAAATATAATGGGGAAAACGGCCGTATTGTCATCAACGTCTATCAAGACAACGGCTGGCTTTGTCTCACCGTCACCGACAGCGGCCCCGGCATTTCGGCCGAAGATGCGGCCCGTCTCTTTGACCGTTTTTACCGCATTCCCGGCAGCCAGTATGCGGCCGAGGGCAGTGGTCTGGGACTGACCATCGCCCACAAAATTGTGGAGCAGCACCAGGGAGAAATTACAATTAGCAGCCAGCTCGGTGAGGGCACAACCTTTATTGTGCGTCTGCCGCCGGCCGCGTCGTAAGGACATAAGAGCGTAGGAACGTAAGAATGTAAGGGCCTCTGCTGTCTAAATAAGTAAGGGGCGAGTGGCGAGTGACGAGTGGCTTTACCCGCAACTCACAACTCGTCTACCCGCTACAAAAAGTAACAAAGGATTAACAAAAAATAACCATGAAACAAGAAAAAGTTGTCATTATCGGTTCTGGGCCGGCCGGCCTGACGGCCGCCCTCTATACAGCCCGCGCCAATTTGGAGCCGGTTGTTATTGTGGGTGCCCAACTCGGGGGCCAAATTGCTATTACCCACGAAGTTGAAAACTACCCCGGCTTCTGGTCTGACGAGCGCACGCCTACCGGTCCTGAACTGGTGGAAGTGATGCAAAAGCAGGCCGAACATTTTGGTGCCCGCTATGAGTATGATGAAGTAACGGCCGTGGATTTTAGCCACGGCTCCCCCTTTACCGTCAAAACCCACGGCGAGACGTACATGGCCGAAGCCGTTATCGTTACGGCCGGGGCCTCACCGCGCAAGCTGCATATTCCCGGCGAAGATGATTTTATAGGGCGCGGCGTCAGCTACTGCGCCACCTGCGACGGCTTCTTTTTCCGGGGCAAAGATGTGATTGTGGTGGGCGGCGGCGACAGCGCCCTGGAAGAGGGTCTCTTCCTGACCAAATTTGCCAACGAGGTGAAGGTCATTCACCGGCGTGATGAACTGCGCGCCGGCCCGGCCCTGGCCACCCGCGCCCAAAAGCATGAGAAAATCAACTTTGTCTGGGACACGGTAGTCAAAGAAGTGGTGGGCAACGGCGTGGTGCAAGCGGTCACCCTGGAAAATGTGAAAACGGGGGCCCAAAGCGACCTGAAGACCGACGGCGTCTTTATCTTTATCGGCCATTACCCCAACAGCAAATTCCTGGAAAGGGAACTGGCCATGGATGAAGAAAACTATGTCATTACGGATGAGAAGATGCGCACCAGCGTACCGGGCGTCTTCGCCGCCGGCGAAATCCAGGACCCCCACTGGCGGCAGATTGCCACCTCGGTCGGCCAGGGCTGCGCCGCGGCCATGTCGGCCGAAAAATGGCTGAGCGAGCGGGAAGAGTAAGGAGAAGTGAGAGGTGAGAGGTGAGAAGTAAGTAGTGAGTAGTGAGTAGTGAGTAGTGAGTAGTGAGAAGAGTTTTGGCGATTGGTTACCGAATACTATTTACTATTTACTATTTACTATTTACTATTTACTTTTTACCGATTACCGATTACCGATTACCGAATACCGAACACTGAAATGCTAACTTTCGTCCGTGCCTGGCTGCTGTATACTTGGGGTGGGCTGCACCGTTACTTTGGCAATAT
>JAWOIM010000326.1:0-4805 GCA_046484685.1 Chloroflexota bacterium
CGCTGGCAGGTAGAAGGCAGTTATACAGGTCATCCGGCTTTGCATGCCGCCCCTGACCGGGAGGGGGTTCTGTTGCTGGACCGGGCGCAGCCGGCACCGGCAAGCAACTGGCACTGGCGGGTCAGTTGGTGGCATAACGGAGACAGGCAAACCCTGTCACCGCCCGATCTGCCTGTGTTTATGTGGGGCTATTTGTCACCAAACGGCCGTTTTCTAGCTGTTAACCAACTCGAGAAGGAAAATGCCTACCCGGTCTTGCTCGACCTGACGGCATGTGACGAGCGTGGCTGCCGGCTTCAGCCGCTGGCAGGCAGTATTCTCTGGTCGCCCGGCGGCCAGCGCAGTCTGATTCTAACCGGCAGCGTGGATCATCCTTCATTTGGCACCTTGCTGATAGCGGACGATGAAGGGCAGTCTATCAGGGCAGAACCGATACCAACGGCTCGCGATCCCTTCTGGGTAGACGACGAGACTTTTGGCTACCTCACGCACAACGAAGCCGGCCAGTCTGTGGCCATGCTCGTTACCGGCGACACGGCACGGCCGTTGTTCGATCCGGACCAACTGCCCGGTACTGTCTTCACCGTTATTCCCCATTCCCACCAGCCTGACCAATACTTGCTGCAAATGATGGAACGAGGTGGCGTATGGCATCTGCTGGTCTATGATGCTGCCACCCAGACGGTGGTTGATAATCTGGCCCAGATGGAGGATGGTTTTCTACCAACGTCTTCCATTGCGGGAGATTATCTGCTGCTGCGACATAGCCCGGCTATCTCTGCGCCTGCCATAAACCGGCTGCTTGTCTATGACATGCGCCATGAGGCCAGCCATTTTTATTATCTGGATTCAGATCACTCTTGGTATTATTATTATGGCCTGAAGGAAGCGGCCGCCGGTGAATGGGTGGCCCTGCTGCTCAGCCGGCGTCATATGCTGTTGACCGTCCCCCGGCTAGGTTATAGCCAACTTATCGTCCACCCCCATTTGCAAAATTGCCACGGTCTGGCCTGGGTGAAAGCAGCGGTTTCAACAGCGGATTAGGAAAGGAACGGATTTTTCTGCTAAGCCAGAAACCGGGTTTTTCTCTGGTATACCGATAGTGAAGATGTGCCAAAAGGTTAAAAACCCGGTTTCTCCAGGGCGCGTTAATAGCTGCTTTAGAGAATCGGCTTAATCGGTGTTTAAAAAGGCGATCAGGGCCTCGATCTCGTCTGCTTCTAGCTCCAGGTTAGGCATCCAGGTATTGGGTCGAACGGCCGCGGGATCGGCCAGCCACAGGCGCAAAAAGTCGGGGCCGGCGACATAGTTGGTTAAATTAGGCCCCACCGGCCCCACGTTCTGAGCAGTGGTAATGCCATCGTGCTGGTGGCAGATAATACACCCTTTGGCCACAAACAAGATTTCTCCCATTTCGGCCGTGGCTGCCGCAGATGCTTTCGGCGGCTCGGTTACGGCCGTTTGCGGTGCAGTGGACCAGGCAAAAGCAGCCACGCTGCCGGCTGCCAGCGCGGTCAGGGCCAGCGCCAGCGCCCACCCTGTTCGACCGCGTAACCATAAGAAGGCCCCGCCGCCGGCCACAGCCAGCGCCGCCACTATGCCCCACAGCGGATTAAGCCAGGACGGGCCGGCGGCTAAACGAGCGGTGGCCACGCCGCCGGCAGCGGCTGGTTCAGCCTGCACCGTCAGCGGCGGCATCGAATAGCTGCCGATGCGCCACGCCCATTCGCCCGCCGTGGGAAAGGTGAGCATAGCCACAAAGCGCTCTTCATTCACCTCTGCCTGAACTGTAACAGACTCGCCTGTTTGGGTATGAACGGCCGTTATTGGCTGTGAAAACGTCGTTATTGGTGGCTGTCCGGGAAAACGCACCACAAACTCAATTTCCAGCGGCTGGCCTATGGTTACGTCCTCCGGCCAACTCTCCAGCGTTACCACCTGACAACAGCCACCGCCGGCCTGCACCAACGCCGGGGCCAATAAAGCCAGTAAAACTCCCAGGGAAACAATTATGACAAAACGGATGTTCATCGTTCAACCTCCTCAAATTCTTATGGTGTAAACCCTGCCGGCAGGATTCATTTAATATACACCGCTCGGTTGAGAAAGGTTCCATAGACACAGTTTATAAAAAATCAACCTTGTTTTTGATTCAACCCTAAGGGTCGCGAGGCGTTTACCGCCGCCGAACACCAACTCATTGGCCAACTGGTAGAGCGGGTGGCCGGTATGCCGTTGGCGCTGGAAATGGCCGCCGCCTGGCAATGGGCGTGCGCAACCAGGCAGACTGACTGGCTGGCCGCTGCCGCCCTCAAGCAAGTTGATGAAATTTTGTAACTATACAGCCTCTCAAGACCTGACAGGTTTTTAACGAAGCGCTGGGCAATTCCACAGTCTGGTGGAAACCTGTCAGGTCTGTATAGTTACGTGTTTTTAGCGTAAGGCCATTTAGATTTATGGTTCAACGCCCAACGACTGCCCGGTGTAGGGTAACCATAATTCCCAATCATCCGTGCCAGGGATAAGCTGGATGACTGGTCCTTGCCATAAATCATAGGCTACATCTGCTGCGCTCCACACGGCCAAAAACGTAACAATCAGTAAAACGGGTAGCCCGACCAGGATGGCCCGCCCCCGTAAATAACGAAAAAGGGGGATAACCGTCATCAAGGGCAATCCGGCGGCCAACAATACTCGCTGGCCATACAATGATTGCCAGGAACTGGCCGTAATGGGCATGAGTTCGGTTAACCCCCAACCAATTAGCGGGCCAAAAACACAGCTAACCAACCAAAACGAGCCGATCAGATCGCCCCAACCGCCATGCAGCGGCACAGACGTATGGTATTGCTGGAGAGGGTGGAAAACGAGGCCAACAGCCGACAGTAGACAAACCATTGCCAGAAAACCGGCCGTTGCCCAGGCAAAGCCGTTGATATTCCCAAACTGTACCCAGAAGAGAAGCGGAACAACTGCGCCCACGATGAATGCTGCCACAACCATTTGTCTGGCATCTTGTCTGGCCTGTTGTGCCTTTGTCCTGCCTTCATCCATAGGTGGGATTATAATTTAACTGCTGTGTGCTTCCAAAAAATAGCAGCCGGTATGATGGCTGCGCCTGCTCATCAGGAAACAGATGAAAGCAAAAAAAGCAGTCTTATTATATAATACCGGGCTATCTGCCCGGTAACGGCATACAGATTTATCAGTTCGCTTAAGTTGACAAATGACAAAACTACAGTTGATTGTGCAAAATGACAAACTCTTTCTTGAAGGCCCAGTCAGCCAACCGCTGCTGCATGAGGCAGTCGATGTGAGGCTGCTCATTGAGGCTGGTTTCAGCTATCAGACCGGTAACCTGCTGCTATATGCCGAGAACTTAACCAACCGTTTCTTTGATCTCAGCTCGCAGGAAGCAGGCACAATTCTACAAAAGCTGCGCCAGTATCAGATTCGCCTGGCGGTAGTCGGGTCGTCGAGAACACGGCCGCCAAGCCGCCGCTTTGATGACCTCATGGCTGAGGAAAAGCGTAACCGATATTTTCGCCTATTTGCCACACGCTCTGAAGCTGTGGCGTGGTTGCTTGATGAGGAGGCAATCTCACCATGAGTACAAAACATCCCCACATTGAAAGACCTACTGAGGCACAGCTCAACGACTTGCTCCAAGACAAGTCGCCAGACCTGCGCCAAATCTATCTCGACACCCACCGGCTGCTGCTGGAAACCTTGCCGGACGTGGCCTATTCCGTGGACAGCAAGGACGGGGTAACGGGCTATGGGGCACGACAGTATGGGTACGACGGTTGGGGTCTGGCAGCCCTGGCCGCGCACAGCAAATGGGTTTCGCTGATGCTTATGCGCGGTGCAAACCTGGCCGACCCCCATGGACTGCTTGAAGGCAGCGGCAAGAATATGCGCCACGTCAAGCTCCGCTCAGCCAAAGCGTTTGAAGAGCGCCGCGAGGCCTTACGCCAGTTGATTACAGCAGCGGCGTCGGCGAGAGCGGACAGCTAGACCTCACTGCCATAGCTGCTGGGGCAATGGAAATCGACAAGTTTGGCGTGATGGGAGTGCCCACGCCGGCCAGGCCCGATCTGCTGTCTCAGGAAGCAGCCTAACCGTGAAACGGCCGTTTCCCCACATCATCCAACCCTATCACCGTCAGCCGGGCTGGTTCCAGAAACGGCCGTTTACCCCACAAATTGACAAACCCACCCCGTTAAGAAACAATCGGTCATCTCTATCACCCGATTGTGGTTTTGTTATGCCCAAACAGATTTCTGAACGGCCGTTTCGTTTACCGACTCATGTTCAGCAGCCTGCAATTTAGCTTATACTTGCCCAGTCCCATCAACCTGCCTGATGCCGCGACAGTGGGGATATTGCGCACAGCCCCAGAACTGATTTCCCATGTTGGTTCCCCTTTGAGCCGTGCGCAGAATCATGGGCGCCTTACACTGGGGGCAATTGGGCACGGCCGTTTCTTCCCTTTCTATTTCTTCAACAGCAGACGGGCCATCGCTATTTTCCAGCCCTGCTTTTTGCTGTAGAAACGCACGCAGTTTCTTTGTCGGATAACTGTGGCTAACCGGTACGTGCACGAGCGGCAGTCGAGCTGAGGCAAAAACGCCGTCCACAAACCGGTCTCGCTCTTTTCGGTCAGACCGGTTGTGGCTGCTGTCGTCTAGCTCAATGGCCAATAACGGCCGTAGGCTCTCCCGGTCGCAGAGCAGAAAATCCACATGCTTGCGGGCGATTTTGTTGCGATATGCCTGGTTCTGCCCATGCTCCCCGCTTTTGGC
>JAWOIM010000505.1:0-3380 GCA_046484685.1 Chloroflexota bacterium
TTCCGAAGCGTTTTCAAACTCCAGCCTGGCCTCATTATAGCCTATGAGGTTGTTCTGTACCTGTATTCTTGTCTCGGTAGTGTCAATGGCTGCCACTTCCCCGGCCAGGCTGCTTCGGCGAACGCCTTCATAACGTTCTTCAGCAATCTCAATGGCTTCCTCATACGTCTGCATCACAGAATAACTTTCAAACCATTTCCAATACGCTTTGCCAGCTTCATAAATAAGTTCGCTAAGCATTAACTCCCGTTCCATCTGGGTCATTTTCCGGAAGAGTTGTGCTTTTTTGAGTTCGGCTCGTCTTTCATCGATGAATAGCCCTTCTCCCAGGGAAACCGAAATCCCACCATACCAGAGGCCGTCTGCGGGAGTTACATTCTGTGGGTTGAGGTAAGCGCCTTCATTGAGGTCGTAACCACCCTGAAGTTCTATTCCAAACCAGGTTGGAATCTTTAACCCGCTTTCAATGATGCTGTAATATTCCGTGCCCTTAAAATTTTTCTGTTTGGTATTATTAAAGATCTTTGGATCAAAAGCTCCTCTTGCTTGCTGAACATCGGCATCTCCAATCTCCAGCTGATTCCTGGCCTGGCGGGCCACGGGATGATTTGCTTTTACCAGAGTCGTGTGAGTGCGCCAAGTAGGCGGCGCGGTTGGGAAACCGCGGCTACAGTGACAACTGAAAAACCCTGCTTGTCCTGATGAGCCCGACGCTGGACAGTAGTTTAATGGCAGATCACTCCCAAGTTCTACCGACGGGCCACAATGGTTATCATGCCTTCACCAACGATTACATCTTGCAGCGTAAATCCGGTAGGCAAGTTGCTGACTACCTCACCCAACGTCCGGTTGAGCAGCGATTCGGCCTGGGAGCGTAGAAAAGCGGGTGCGCCGGTATTGTCCCGAGTGGCTTCAATTACCTCAAACTGAAGCGTTCCTCCGCTCACATACGGGCGAAAGACGAAGCGTACCGCCGCGGCTGAGGGTTGGGTCACGCGGCCCTCTATGGTAAGCAGCCCGCCGGCAAAACGGGTTTGGGCGTCATGGATGAGACTGGGCTGGCCGGTCTGGGCAGCAATTTGTTGGATTAGACCAATAGCCTGATTTAATTCCGTGTCGGTAAAGGTAACACTGATTGTGCCACTGCCGTCCGGCTGCACGCGGGCCACCCGCTCTTTGAGATAATCAACATCCACTGCCGGCACAAGGCCAGAAGCCTGGGCGGTAGCCAAAGCGTCGCCCCCCTGAGCCGCAGCGGTGGCGGCGGCAGCAGCGGCCGTAGCCGCAGCCGGCCCGGCCAATTCTCTGGCTTCTTCGGCCTGAACAGCGGCGGTGGCCATGGCTGCGGCCGCTCGCGTGGCGGCTGCCGCACCTTGATCGCGCCAATCGTCTGGTAGTTCAACATCAGGCAAACGCTCTGTCAGGCCACAGGCGGCCAGACTCATTGTTAGAAACAGGGTCAAGATCACTATGCGGGCTAGTTGGGTCATCACAATACACTCCTTTTGCCGATTACTGGTTACTGCATACCGGTTACTGATTACTAAATACTGGACCTATAGTATACGTCAAAAGGGAAACGGCCGTTATATTCTTTAACCACACGTTCCTCCTCCGACTCCCCAATCCCCAACTCATAGGGTTTCCGTTGCTTGACCACCCGTTTGTCCTGCTGTAGCATACCAGCCTATGAGACGCTCATTTTTAGTTGCATTTAGTCTGACTCTTTTTATGCTGCTGTTGGTACTGATAGCCGCTTTTCACTTCTCTTACCAGAACCAGCAAGCTCTACAGCAGCGCCTGACGCAGGCCCATACTGACCGGGCAGCAGCGGGAGAAGCAGCTACACGCAGCGCTGCCGACTTAGAGTTAGTTCAGTCTACACGTCAGGCCGCTCAAAATGCCCTGGCTACAGCCGAGGCCGAAGCGGTCTTGCTAGAAGGTCAACTCGTCACTTCTCAGCAGCAGGCTGAAGAACTCAACCGCCAGATAGACGGCCTAACCAACAGCGTCGAAGAAACGGGTGACGTCCTGGCCACACGCGAGGCAACCCAGTCGGCTCTGTCTATTCCTCTGGTAACTATCAGTCACCCCCGCAGCGACCAGCCCCTCAGAAGCGGCCAGACGGTACAGGTGATTGTGGCCGCCAGTGACTGGGCAGGCTTATCTACACTACATATTGATGTTGAGGGAGAGGTAAGCACGGTGCCTGTAGAGGCGGGGAACAATTTGTTTGTCTTTATTCGATCCTGGACGCCGACAGCAGCAGGGGAATTTGAGATTCAGGCGCGTGCCACCAACATCAATGGACAAGAAAGTCAGACTGTCTCACGCATCATTTCGGTATTAGACGCTGAGCCGGATGAAACAGAGGAGTAAAGGTGATCGGTTATCCGTAAGCGGTAAACCGACTGCCGGGCAACGAACCCTTTAACTGGCAGTGGCGTTATTTTTCGGCCGTGACGCGCTGCCACAACACATCAGCCATGCGCCGTACCACAGAGGGGAGTGCAGTTTGGGCCGGCGTCAACGTTAAGGGAACCCCTTGAGTCATGGCGCGTGGCTGGTTGCGATCATAGTCGATGTGAAAAGCAAAACGGGCATTGAGGCCGCGCTCGACCGCACTGCTTGATAAGGTAGCGGTAGGCATTGTTTGGTTAAGGATATGGCTCTTGGAGCGTGGTTTAATGCCCGCCTGGGCCAGTGTGCGGTTGGTATTAACGGCCGTTTGCAGCGACACTACATCGGGCGACACAACATGTAGGGCCATGTCTGCCCGGCCCATGACGGCCTTAAACGACTCGTTCAATACCCCCGGCATATCCACAATAACAAATGTTACATTTTCTAACAATACAGCCAATAAATCTGTGACCATCTCGGCGTCAGGGTTTTCATAATAGTAACCTGTTCTGAGAGCAAAAAGATCGTTGTACCAATACTCGAGTCCGAATCCCCACATCAATTGCTGGGGGAGATTTAGTGAAATAGTTTCACCCTGACCTGTTGCACGCTCCAAAGAGCCCCAAGAGTTAAACAGAGCTTTTCCGACACCCATAGGTTCGTACGTCTCATCACCATTCTCGTCTACAGTTCTTTCCGTCCGAGCCATGATTTTTGAGATATCATTTGTAAATGTCAGGGTATTCATTCCCATGTCATCCAGATCCATGGTGTAAGCCCAGCCTAAACGAAATACAGTAGGTAATGGATCTTTTTGTGCATTATCCGTGTACTGCATACCCGGCCCGATATTGGAAAGGTTCAGACCTGCATTAAATGAGGCATTTCTGTTCGCTACCTGAAAGGGATTACTTTTATAAAGAGCTGCAAGGTCGAGCCCAACGCTTGAACCCGGGTTAATTTTTTGACCACTTACC
>JAWOIM010000578.1:0-4091 GCA_046484685.1 Chloroflexota bacterium
CAACCTGTCTGCTTTATCATTACTTCTATCGTAGTACCTACAATTAAATAAATATAACATCTTTAGTATGTGCAAACGGTGAACCGTGACCGGTGACCGGGTTATCCTATTTATGGCTGGCCAGTTTCCGCTTATCGTTTATTGCTTGTGTATTGCCAGGGAGTAACTAATGAGCTTTTACGAACACTTGCTAGATGAATTACAGGCCATGGTAATGGAGTTAGGCACGGATGGCGGACTGATTAGCCCGTCTGTCTACGATACAGCCCAGGTATTACGCTTATGCCCCCCAGAAGATGGGGTGGAAGCGGCCTTAACCTGGCTGGTAGAACAGCAGCGGCCAGATGGGGGCTGGGGCAACCCGGCAGCGCCTTTAAGTCGAGACGTGCCGACGCTGGCAGCACTATTAACGCTAAACCAACGTTACAAGAGCAACAACGGCTGTTTACCCCAATCCTTTGCTGCCGTCATTGAGGCCGGCTTATGCTTTTTAGAACAACAGGCCCCTCAATGGCTTCCCCCCCTATCAGAAAATCTACCGGTTGCCGTGGAAATGATCTTGCCCCATTTGCTGGAAGAAGCAGCGGCCGTTGGTCTGCATCTTGACCAAAAGCCTTATACCGCTATCAAAGAGCTGGGTCAAAACCGCCGTCAACTCATTGCCAAATTATCACTCCAGGCCGGCACTCCGCCCATTCATTCCTGGGAAGCCTGGGGCAAAATACCGGCTCCCGATCTGGTAGATGGATCGGGCAGTGTGGGGCATAGCCCGGCAGCAACAGCAGCCTGGCTGCACCAGGTCAATCTCTCAACCAATGGCAATGGCCGTCCGCCCCAAGCGCAGCAGGCTCGTCGTTATCTGCATGAGGCGGCTCAAGCTACACAGATCAATCTGCCCGGCGTTGTACCCACCGTTTGGCCTATTACCCGGTTTGAGCAGTCATTTGTCTTGCACACACTGCTGTTAACAGACCTTTTGCATCACCCCCAGTTACAAAATGTTGTGATGCTACAGGCCCGGAATATGGCCGGTCACCTAAAACCAAAAGGATTGGGAATGAGTGACTTCTTTTTACCAGATGGGGATGATACGGCCGCGGCCCTGGCTATCTTGCAGGCGGTAGGGTTAAATCCTGATCTGGGCACATTGAGTCACTTTAAAAATGGGGATCACTTTTACGCGTATCAAGGGGAACTACAGCCTTCTCTCTCGTTAACGGCACGGGCATTACATACATTGACGCTGTTTGATAAATGGGATACGGCCTCCTCCACCTTTATTTTAGAACGTCGTATGCCGGATGGCCGCTGGGTGGGAGACAAATGGCACAGTTCGTGGCTGTACACCACTTATCTGGCTGTTCTGGCGCTAACGGCTGCCGGTGAAGCAGCCAATGTCAGCCAAACAATCAGGGCGGTTGTGGCCAACCAGCTTGCGGACGGCGGCTGGGGTGAAACAGGCAGAGCAACGGCCGTAGAAACGGCCTTGGGCGTTTTAATTTTAGTCCATATGTCGGACCAGAATATGTTGTCCGCCGCCGATCAGGCGACACTGAAGCGAGGAGCGCACTGGTTGTACGATCATTACACCGCCCCTTCTAACGGCAGCCAACCGCCCCGCTGGCTGGGCAAAGCGTTGTATACCCCTTACCGTATTGACCGCACCATTGAGTTGAGCGCACTGCTGCTGGTACTGCAGGGAGAGATACTGCATGTCTGAAAACAAGCTGCCTGATTTGGAACAGTTCCTGACAGGGCCGGCGGCTGATGTGGCCCGTATCGCGCCCGAAACCATGATCCTGGCGGCAGGGGGCACACGGCGGGCAGCAGCCCTGGCCGGTATTTCCCCCCAAAGTGAAGATTATGTGACCTGGACCTATCAGCGCATGAACGCATGTTTTTCCCTGATCTTTGAGCATGGTGTGCGCCATCTGTTTACTTTTGCTATCATCTCAACCCAGCTTGAGGAAGAAACGGCCGTTTATCGCCAACGCCTGCTCAAATGGGTGGATTGGGGCCTGGCCGGACCGCAAGCGCTGGCCGATTATCAGCAGGCCGGCTGGCGCGTACGCCTGTTGGGCAGCGAAGGGATACCGGACCTGGCAGCTACGGCCGCCCGTCTGCGTGACCATACGCCGGCCGACAGTGAACGGACGCTCTGGTGGTATGTGGTGCCTGACCCGGAGTCACAATGGGAATGGATATTAACGGCCGTGCAGCGCAGTCAGGCTCAAACCCGAATCGAGGCCATTGAGGCCCTGTATGGGGAGCAGATTCCCCTGGCCAGCCTCTATTTGGGCTTCGGTAAACCGCTTGTTACTCCTTCCCTCTTACCCCCCCTGCTGGTGGGCAAACTGCACTGTTACTGGACCCAGCAGCCGGGTTATGATCTGAGTCGGCGAGATTTACGCCATATTTTTTATGACTATGCCTATCTGCGGGCAACCTGGCAGAAAGATAAAACAGGCCGGGCTGAAGCGGCCGTGACCCACCGGGAAGCCTGGGAACGGGGTCCAATCCTGGGTCTGGGCCAGCCGCTAGGTCCCTTTTGGTACCCGGCCGACAGTAGTTAATAATTGTTCGCAAATACCTTAGCAGTTTTGGTTCGTAGTAACGGCTTTTGGACTTTAACTAATTAATTCGGTAATAGGCCAAGCCCGCCTAGGGCTAAAGCCCCAGGCTAGTAAACCACGCCGGTTGAAACCGGCTTAGCCCGGTTCACCGGGCGTCGTTTGCTAGCCCGGCCGTTTACGGCTGGGCGGGGTCTTATCTTTTACTTTTTACTTTTTACTTCTTACTTTTTACTTTTTACCTACTAACTATGTACTTAGGATCATTAACCACCTGGCTCCGGCTGCTGCAGCAGCACGGTTTTGACTGGCAGTGTACACCGAGGGTTCTGGGCATAACGGCCGTTTCTACCCTTACAGCCCCCTTACGCCTGCTTGAGCGCAGGCTGTATGGGAAAGCCATCGACGCCACCCCCATTACCCACCCCCCCATTTTTATCATCGGCTACCCGCGCAGCGGTACGACCCATCTGCATAACCTGCTTAGCCAGGATCCACAGTTTGGCTATGTGACCCAGTTTCAAGCCCTGGCACCTGATGCCTTTCTGCTGGGGCAAAAATGGCTGCGCCCTCTGGCCCACAAACTGCTGCCGGCCAAACGACCGCAAGACAACGTGCGCCTCTTTCTCGACGCGCCCCAAGAAGAAGAAATTGCCCTGGCCCACACCTCTATCCATTCTGAATTCCACGGCCTCTTCTTCCCCCGGCAAATGCGCCAGTTCGTTACAAAATATACACTCTTTGAAGGGGTAACGGCGTCAGAAAAAATCGCCTGGGAACAAGCCTATCTGCGCGTGTTAAAAAAAGCCACCCGGCACATGGACGGCAAACAGCTTCTTCTAAAAACGCCGGCCAATGTCGCCCGCATCAGCACCCTGTTGACGCTCTTTCCCCAGGCCAAATTTATTCACATCTATCGCAATCCTTACCTGGTCTATACGTCGGCCGTACACACGCTGCACAGTGTGACAGAGATGCTGGGCTGTCAAAAAATTGACCGGCAAACGCTTGAAGACAATGTCCTCTTTTTCTACCGGGCCATGATGCAAAAATTTCTGGATGATAGTCCTCACATTCCGGCCGGCAACCTGGTCTCGGTCCGCTTCGAAACATTGGAACAAACGCCTATGGCTTTGTTAGAAACCATTTATCAAAGCCTAAACCTGCCGGGTTTGACCGAGGCCCAGCCCCATTTTGAACGGTATCTGGCCGGGCATCGCCATTACCAAAAAAATCAATACCAACTTGACGAAACAACCATTCACACCATTCAGGCCCATTGGCAATTTACAATAGACCGCTGGCATTATCATCCACCGGCGGCCGATTCCATCATTAGGAGTTAATTCCTATTATAGATTACCCCTAAGCGACTATAATTGTGCTGTGAACCACCATATATCACAACAGCACAATTATAGTCGCTTAGGGGTAATCTATAATAGGAATTAACTCCTAATGATGGAATCGGCCGCCGGTGGATGATAATGCCAGCGGTCTATTGTAAATTGCCAATGGGCC
>JAWOIM010000621.1:0-3844 GCA_046484685.1 Chloroflexota bacterium
ACTGAATCTTTGTTAGCGAAAATTCTTTACAAACAGAGCAAATTTTGTAAACACGGATAGGGAGAACACTGATAAAAACTGTTTTTATATCCGTGTTTATCCCATCCGTGTTTACACCTTGTCGGTTTGAGGCGAAGCTTCGCTGAATGTTTATATCTTAAACCAATTGTGTTAATTTTACGTTAGTAAAATATAACTATTAAGCCAGAAACCGAGTTTTTGACAAAATTCGGTTTCTCCCAGTGAGGAAACCTTATGTCTCTAAAAGAAGCGCAAGCACGTATTCAGGCCCGCATCTGGCAGGCCGTTGCCCAAACGGATCTGGACCTGTCTGCTCTGGATAAAGAAACATTGACCAGCCTGGTCGATTTGGTCACAGAAGCGGCGCTCCTGGAATTAGACCAGGAGCTTGAAACATCATTCGCTGAGGAAATGGGGAAACAGCCGTACCCGGCAGTAGAAACGAATATTGAGGATATTCTGAATGATCACAAAGAGGATGTATTATGGGAAGGACGGCCGTTTCTCTCTCTCACTCTCCATTACACCATTACCGACGAGCGCATTCGCATTACCGAAGGGCTGCTGGGCAAAGCCCACGACAATGTCGAACTAATACGTGTGCAGGACCTGGACTACAAACAAACCCTCAGTGAACGGCTGCTCAACCTGGGCGATGTGACCATCCGCAGCGGGGATCGCAGCAAACCGATTATTACGCTCAACAATGTCAAAGAACCCGAAAAGGTATATGAAATTCTGCGCCGCGCTGTTTTATCCGCCCGCAAACGTCACAACTTCGCCTTCCGTGATGAGATGTAAGGAAGGTCGGTCTTCAGGATTTTAAGGGGATGACAAAGCGTATTGCGTATTGCGTAACCAGAGAGAATTACGGAATACGCAATACGACTAAACCCCGCCAATTCCCAAAGAACCAGGAAGGTTAGTATTCAGTTGAAGCCTGGTCATAGATTACCGGTTACTGGCTACTGGCTACTGCTTACTGGAAGAACGAAGGTCACAATCGCTCCCGTTGGCTCACCGTTTTCGGCCCAGATACGGCCGTTGTGGGCCTCAATAATTCCGCGGGCAATGGCCAAACCAAGACCCGCCCCGCCTGTCGCCCGGCTGCGGGCTTGTTCACCCCGATAAAACTGGTCAAATACCCGGCCCAAATCGGCCTCGTTAAAGCCGGGACCGCTGTCGGCTACCTGTACCTGGACATCTCCATTCGCCATTTCAGCCATGAGTCGCACTTTGCCCCCCGGCGGTGTGTAGCGCAGCGCATTGCTGAGCAAATTGGCCAGTACTCGCCCCATCTTCGGCCCATTCAACCAGACCACATCCACGTCTGTGCCCACGCTGCCCACCAATTCCACCTGCCGCTGCCGGGCCAGCACATGGAAACTTTCCAGAGCGTCAGAAATCAGGTCGGGCAGCACATGGGGAGATTTAGCCAGCACCAGGCGACCGGCGTCCAGTTGGGCCAGCTCAAACAAATCGTCGATGAGCTGATTGAGAGCGATTACATCCCCCCGGATAGTGGCATAATAGCGTTGTACCGTCTCTTCGTCAACCACGACCCCATCATGCAGGGCCTCGACCATGGCCCGGATGCTGGTTAGCGGCGTGCGTAAATCATGTGAGGTCCAGGCAATCAGATCGCGCCGTAGTTGGTCAATTTCGGCCCGCCGCGCGGCCGCTTCTTCTAACTGGGCGGCCATCTCGTTAAAGACAAGAGCCAATTGAGCCACCTCATCCCGACCGCTAACAGCCACGCGGGCGCTCAGGTCACCGGCGGCCACCTGCTGTGCCGTTTCGGTCAGTTGGCCCAGGCTGTCGGTGACGCTGGCAGCCACAAATATGCCAAAAGCAGTGGCAATAATGGCCGCAAACAGAAGCAGAACGCCGCTGAGCACCAGGTCATGCTCGTTGACAAACATCTGCTGCGACAAAATCCAGACGTTGAACAGGGTCAGCAGGGCGGCCCACACATAGCTGGCCACCAGTGTAAAACGCAGGGAGGAAAAGCGGGTCCAGCCGCGCCGGTAGAGCCAGTAGCCCAATCCCAAAGATAACACAGAGGTAACAGACAGGGTGGACACAATGGCCGCAATTTCGGCAATGGGTGCCTGCATGACTGCCCACATGAGAACGGCCGTTACCAGCAAAGCAACGGCCGCACCAATGACCAAAATGCGCCCGGGTGCATGGCTAAACCAGTTAGCCATGCGCCGGGCAGGTCTGAAACTTGCGCTTTCTTGCATCAGCAAACTACGTGATGCGTGATACGTGTTACGTGAAAAACCTTCACGCTTCACGTTTCACGTTTCACGCCTCCGGTGGCTCAAACTTATACCCCACCCCCCACACGGTCAGCAGGGACTGGGGCCGGCTGGGATCTGGCTCAATCTTCTCGCGCAGGCGGCGAATGTGCACCGTTACCGTGCTGGGGTCCACATAGTCGCTAAACCCCCAGACCTGCTCCAGCAGTTGGTCCCGCTTAAAAACCTGGCGCGGATGACCAGCCATGAACCAGAGCAGATTAAACTCGGTGGCAGTTAGCTCAACCGCTTTGTCGTCAACAAAAACCTGGCGCGATAAGGGGTCGATATGGAGTGGACCATAGGTCAACGGCCGTTCCTCCCGTCCCTTATTTCCCTGACCGGCCAGCGTACGCCGCAGCACCGCCTTCACCCGCGACACCAGTTCAGCCGGAGAAAAAGGCTTGGTGACGTAATCATCGGCACCCAGTTCCAGACCGTAGATACGGTCTGTCTCCTGGCTGCGGGCGGTTAGTAAAATGATAGGCAGATCGGAAGTCGGATCCTGGCGCAAGCGACGCATAATTTCTAGCCCATCTACCTGGGGCAGCATGACATCCAGAACAACCAGGGCCGGCAGCCGCTCCCGTACGGCCGTCAATGCCTCACGCCCGTCGCGGGCCAAACGCACGCTAAACCCTTCACGCCGCAAATACAAAGCCACCACCTCAACCACCGATGCCTCGTCGTCTACCACCAAAATATCGCCCAGGTCTGTCATTGTTTGTGTCATAGCTTCTTTTTTACCTCAAAAATGTTACACAGAGGTTACATAGTGGGTAAACCGTGAAACGTGAAACGTGAAACGTGATGAGTGATAAGAGTTGTTCCTATTTAATAACTACCCACGATCGTCATGCCCCCACCTTCGTGAGGGCAGGCTCTGCGAAGGCAGGCATCCATCTTCATTTGGAGGAGTGGATTCCCGCCTGCGCGGGAATGACATGTGCGATATTTTATAAAGGAACAACTCTATACTATTACGCATCCTGTTTGGCGGTTGTTTGGCAATAGGGCCACGGATCGTCCCCGGCCAGCAGGGCGGCTAGGGCCGGGCTGCCGGCGTAAAGGCCATGATAACGCGGGGGCAGTTGGGCGGCAATATGAATCATGATGTAGTGGGTATAGGCGTCCATATCCTGGGCACGGGGACGACGGCCCAGGTCTGGCAGGCTAAACGGCCGCCCGATATTGGCTTCCAGGCGGGTGCGGCGCAGCCGTCTGGCATTGGCAAAGAGGACGTCGGTATTGACCAGACCCACCGGCACAATGGGCACATTGGCCCGGCTGGCCAGATAAGCCACGCCGCCGCGGGCCGACTGCATGGCCCCCACTTTACTGCGTGACCCTTCGGGGGCCAAGCCAAAGACGTGCCCTTCTTCTAAGGCAGCCAGGGCCTCACGCAGGGCAGCCCGATCGACCGCCCCTCGATTGATATAAATAGCGCCCAACCAGCCCATAATCGGACCATACAGCCAGTGAGAGCGCCACTTTTCTCCGGCAAAAAAGCGCCATTGAAT
>JAWOIM010000641.1:0-10636 GCA_046484685.1 Chloroflexota bacterium
GTATTGATGTGGTCGTCCATGATAATCAGTAATCGGTGTTTAGTAACCAGTATTCAGTATTTAGGGAAAAAGTCAATGCCTCTCTGGCGTGTTTTTTCTGTCGTCCATTTAATGATCCTCGCCGGTTTGCAAGACACGGCGCAATTTTTGTAGAGCCAGCCGAGCACGCGAGTTAATTGTGCCAAAAGGAATATCTTGTTCATCAGCGATGGCCCGACGTGTTTTACCCTGGAAAAAGATCCATTCAATGACATCCCGCTGCTCGCGGGGCAGCCGCACCAGGGCGGCCTGGACCCGCTCTTGCTGCAAACGATTGGCAGCAATATCGTCTACAGCCGGCAGAACAAGACTTTCTTTGGTATGGGTGTTTTCCGTTAATTCTTGCTGATTTAAGCGAGAGCGCCGACGCAGCAAATCAAGACAAAGGTTGCGGGCAATGCCCAGCAGCCAGTTGGTGAAGCTGCCCTGAGCCGGATCGAAGGCGTGGCTGTAATGCCACATACGCCAAAAGGTTTCTTGCACAATGTCTTCAGCGGCGGTCCGGTCCTGAATGATGCGACCGGCAAAACCAAGTACATGGCCGCTGTATTTTTCATAGAGGTGACGAAAAGCGGCCGTGTCGTTTTGGGCAACCTGGATCATGAGCTGTTCATCAGTTCGTTCTTGTTCAGCTACAACCATT
This sequence comes from Chloroflexota bacterium, assembly GCA_046484685.1. GTDB lineage: Bacteria > Chloroflexota > Anaerolineae > Promineifilales > Promineifilaceae > SLGK01. The sequence goes on from JAWOIM010000641.1 coordinate 683, forward strand.
AGACTCTCTCGTAATATCTTTGGGCGCGGCGGCTATCTGGAGCGAAGACCGCTTCTCACTTCGCGCCATCAACTGTTGGGGACGATTGGTTGTTACGTTGATGCCGTGTGTATCGCTATCAGTATAATATCTGTTCCTGTTTTGTCAATAAATTGTTGATAATTTGTACATTTATTCACTTTGCGAAATATATTCTTTCTGGGGATAAATTGTGGGTAACGGGGGATAAACGGCCGTTTCTTGTGGATAACGTTGCAACTTTTAGCGCACACGGTCCGTAAGGGATTATTAGATATACCTGTTTTGCATAACATCATAGCTATGAATGGATGCAAAAATCCAGTGGCCACAAGGTGCTGGATTTTTTTGTGTGCCGTTCAAAATAGGAGACCCTGTAATGCCAACGTACCCGCTTAAATTTGTTGTACTGATTTTGTTCTTTTTATCTCTACTTGCTTGTAGCAGTCCTGATTCAGACCTTCCCCCCCCGACCACAGAAGTTAGCCCCTCTGTTCAGGAAACGCCTGGTGACGATGGGCTTGTAAGTGACCTCCCTACCGATGCCCCGGATGAACCAGCCCCAGCTACCAGCATCCCCACAGAAACGGCCGTAGCTCCCACCACTACCCCGTTTACCTTTCCCACACCCCAACCGATCAGCCATATAACCCTGACCGAAGGGGGGCTGGTCACAGAAGAAATTACCCTCCCCCCCCTGAGCCTGTACGATTACCTACAAGCCAGTTCGCCAGACGAGGAGCGCATACCCGGCGAACTGTTACTCTTGGCCATGCAGTCTATTCTGGGCCAGGAAGACGAGGTACTCCCCATCGATAATGGCCCAGATAGCCCCCTGTATATGGGTATGGGCTTTTTAGATGCCATTCAAACCTTTATTGCCTCCGATGACAGCGACCCTGACCTCAGAGAGGAGGTAGCCAGATTATTCGACATTCTATTCCCCAGCCTGGAACAGATAGAAGCCTACACCGCTCCTGGTGAGCAAAGTAGGCCCAATCGGGGAACGGGCCTGGCGGCCTGGACCGCGCAAGAGGGCGGCTCAGTCCAGTGTGATGAAGCCTGGACCGACGGCTTGCCGCTTATTTCACCCGGCGTTACCGACTGCTTTTTCTCAGAGAATGCCTATGTAGGCGATGACTATTATGCCGTCTACTACCCGGCTGAATGGGGCGAAGACACCGAGAAACACGTTCTTTATGAAGCTGCCTTAGACGCCATGATCGATAGCAATCGAGTTTATTCTGAATATGGAACTATGCAGGATGCAGTTGTCATTTTTAGCCCGGCTTCTTCAGCATTTCCAGATGGCAGAGGCGGGATGGCGGTTAACTGGCATGCAGATATAGAAGACGACCCTTGCCCTATCTACGTTTACGGCCAATCCCATGGGTATCCCTTGGAACAGTTTAAACAGGCCATTGCCCATGAGATGTTCCATTGTTATCAGGCCTGGAACTATAATGCCATTGTGCAAAACTTTCATACAAATGCGTGGTGGTTTGAAGGCACGGCCGAATATTTTAGTAACATCGTCTATCCCGCTGCCGATCTGGAACATCGCGTTGTGCCTCATTTTGATGCTGACTCGACGCAAAAGTCAATTTTTGAAATGCACCATACCAACGCCGTCTTCTTTCAACATCTGGCCAACGAATTGGGCGGCCCACAGTCTATTCTGGACCTTGTTGACAGCTTTGACCTGACCAGCCTGAATCAACAGCAACAGGTTATGCGCGATTTCCCCGACATGATCAACATCCTACACCGGCTCATCCTGGCCCATATGACGGTTGGTATTCCCGATCCGGGGGGCACACCTCTCTACAGCTATCATATTGGCGGCGAGTTTTTTCAGCCTGTGCTTGGGGCCGAAGGCAATTATAACGTGGTAGCGGAGCCGTTTGTCTTAAAACGATATATGGTTGAATATGAACCGGAGAAACGGTTTGATCAAGAGGGAATATTACCTGGAGACGGCCGTTACAGCGTGGCCCCCCGTGAGCAAAGACGCGACCCGGCCGCCTGGAACATCTTGCCCGAAGTCGTGTTGGGCAACTGTGAGGGTCCCAAACAATTTATTGCGGCCGTTACCACCCTGGACGATACAACCCCCCACCTGGAAATCCAGGTCGAAGAAGTGCAGCAGGCCGACTGCGATGCCTGTGTGCTAGGCACCTGGCGACTCGTCCCCGAAACCTTCACCGCCTTTATGAACCAGATGGTGCAAGAGCAAGGGGTGGCTGAAGGGATGCCCGCCGGCATGAGTTTCGAGATAGAAATCGCCGGTGATAATTTGGTCCAATTTCTGGAAAACAGGCGAATTGTCACCCAGCGCGATGGTTTCCAAATAAACGTCCGCTCTCCCGGCGCACCCTCAGTCGTCACCACTATCTACGGCTCAGGCAGCGGCAGCTACACGGCCGATGGCGAGATCCTATCCATTAGCAATCTAGTGGATGTCGCTGACGAAGTAACCGTAACAATGGACGGTCAACTCATGTCCGCCACAATGGGGCCCGATAGCGGCACAGTCAGCCTGTTTGGCCACAGTGTAGACTCTCCAGGCTTTGGCGGCCCAGAAGCCCCGGTTTCTGATTCGTTCAACTATACTTGCGAAGAAAACTTATTAACGATATCCATAGCTGATAATGCCGTTTTTGATTTTGAGCGAGTGGAGAGAATTTTACCCTTACCGGAGGCAGAACCAGAAGTAACCCCTGCTCCTTGATTCTCGTAATCGGTAACCGGTGATCGGTAAGCAGAGACCTGCGAGGTTTCCACCTCGGGTGTAAAGGGTACATTGAGGGTAAAAAACCTCGCAGGTCTAAAGTTCGCCAGACTCCCCCTCTTTACCGATCACCGGTAACTGCTTACCAGCCCTACCCAGTACCTCTCGCACATGATAGATCGGTTTTTGCTGTGTCTCGTAATACGTACGGACTATCAGTTCGGCCAAAACGCCCAACACCAGAAACTGAACGCCGATGATAATCAGCACAATGCCCAGCAACAGCAGCGGTCGACCCCCAATTTGGGTGGCGTGAAAACCAGCCCAGCCATCTTGCAGCCCGGCCCAAATTTTTAGCCCGGCCAGGTAAAGGCCAATGAGCATGCCTCCTCCACTCAGCACTATGCCCATGGCCCCAAAAAGCTGCATGGGCCGGTCGGTATAGCGGTGCAAAAAAACAATCGTGATCAAATCGAGAAGGACGCGCAGCGTTCGTGACAGGCCATACTTAGACTGCCCGGCCACGCGCGGCCGGTGGTTGACGGGCACTTCGGTCATGCGAAAACCGGCAAAGTTAACCAGTTCGGGAATAAAGCGGTGCAGTTCCCCATACAAGTTTAGCTCCTGCACTACTTCGGCACGGAAAAGGCGCAGTGAGCAGCCTCGGTCCCGCAGCGGAACTCCGGTCAGGCGGGCAATGAGTTTGTTGGCCAGGTAAGAGGGGATTTTACGTAAGACCAGGTTGTCCTGCCGGTTTTTACGCCAGCCGTTGACCACATCATACCCCTCACCTGCCTCAATTTTAGCCAGAAATTGGGGAATATCGGCCGGATCGTTCTGACGGTCGGCGTCGATAGTGAGAATATAGCGCCCCTGCGCAAAGTCAAACCCGGCGGCAAAAGCGGCCGTTTGTCCATGATTGCGGCGCAGACGGATAGCCACCACGCAAGGATCTTCCTGCTGGAGGGCCTGCATTATGGCAAAGCTGCCGTCACGACTGCCGTCATCGACAAAAAGAACCTCATAAGCGAGGTCCAGTGGATCGAGGGCCTGTTGAATTTCATTAAACAACGGCCGTAAATTCTCTTCTTCATTATAGACTGGAACAACCAGGCTCAATATCTTTTCCATAGACTGCAACCCAATGATTGAATAGTGAATAGCGGCAGTCGCGTGTAACCTCTCTGCCTGCATGGGGTTAGTTACAATGAGAGCATTATAACGTAAGCGATAGAATCGGTGAAGGATTGTCTATGAAAGTTTCGGTAATTGCTACGGTATTAAATGAAGGGGAGGCCTTACGGCCGTTGTTGGATTCACTTATCCAGCAATCCCGTCTGCCTGATGAAGTGGTCATCTGCGACGGTGGGTCTGCCGACCACACCCTGCAAATTTTAAATGAATATAAAGATTGGCTGCCGCTGCATGTGATTGTGGTCCCCGGGGCCAACATTAGCCAGGGACGCAACCGGGCCATTGCCGCCGCCAGCGGTGAAATCATCGCTACCACCGATGCCGGCGTGGTGTTATCCCCCTACTGGCTGGAAGATTTGACCAGACCGATTGAAGCGGGTGAAACGGCCGTGGCCAGCGGCTGGTTTGAGCCAGACTCGTTTACCGATTTTGAAGTGGTAATGGGGGCCACAGTCTTACCGGAGCGGTCAGATATTGATCCGGCCACCTTTTTACCGTCCAGCCGCTCAATCGCCTTTCTCAAGAGCGCCTGGGCAGCCGTAGGTGGCTACCCTGAATGGCTCGACTATAGTGAAGACCTGGTGTTTGACATGCGGCTGCGGGAGCAGTTTGGGCCGTTTCTGTTTGTGGATACGGCCGTGGCTTACTTCCGACCACGTGGCAGCTTACGCGCCTTCTTCCGTCAATATTTTAATTACGCCCGCGGAGACGGCAAGGCCAACCTGTGGCCCTTACGTCATGCCGTGCGCTATTTGACTTATCTGGTTGGTTTACCCGTCATTTTATGGTCAATCTGGCGCGAAAAATGGTATGGATGGGTGCTGCTGGTGGGCGGTGTGACGGCCTACTGCGGCCGGCCGGCTGAACGGCTGTGGTACAGTACCTGGGGCTGGCGCCCCCCCGCTCGCCTGCGGGCGTTTGGCCTGATTCCCATCATTCGCCTGGTAGGGGATGTGGCCAAGATGGTGGGGTATCCGACCGGCGTACTCTGGCGCTTACGTAATCGGTAGACGATTATCGGTTAACCGTTATTGGTTAACCAACCAACATTACTGCTCACTGTCACATACTAACGGGGCACTCATCTTAAATTCAGTTTAGATTTAAGTTTATGGTTTATACATAGAGGTGAGTCGCCGAACAAAGCGTGTGGCGCCGGTTCACCCTCCTGGCTGGCGCCACACGCTTTTTTGGCTTCTACTAACCCCCAACCCCCACTCCCCAACCCCTATTCTCCACTCCCCACATAAACCCGCGGCACCCTGGTATTGATATTGGTCAACACCTCATACGGAATCGTCCCGGCCCATTCGGCGATGTCTTCAACCGTAACGGCCGTTCCCTTTTCTCCCGCGCCAATCAGCAGCACCTCATCATTATTATAGGCCGAATCCCATTCAATATTGACCATCAGTTGATCCATACAGATACGCCCCACCACCGGGTAACGCTTGCCGCGCACAATGACCTGCGCCCGGCCCGATGCCCGCCGGAAATAGCCGTCTCCATAGCCAACCGGCACCGTCACTACCCGCACCATGTGGTCGCTCTGCCAGGTGGAGCCGTAGCTGACCGGATGGCCCGGTTTGACCACTTTGAAATAGACCACCCGCGACTTCCAGCTTAGCACCGGCTGCACGGTAATGGTGCGGCTCACTTCGGCCGAGGGGTAAACGCCGTACAGCAAAATGCCGGGGCGCACCAGGTTAAAATGACTGTGGGGCAGTTGCAAAATGCCGCCGGAGTTGGCCATGTGGCGCAGCCGGGGCGGGGGCAAACCGCGCCGCTCGTAAAAGCGCAGCACCTCCTGAAAGCGCTCCAGTTGCAAGTGGGCCGAATCCAGGTGGGCAGCGTCGGCGTTGGCAAAGTGGGAAAAAATACCTTCAACCTGGCAGTGGCGGCAGCGCAAAGATGCTTCCAGCAGCGTATCGGCACTGTAGTAGTGGACACCGATGCGCTCCATGCCGGTGTCGATTTTGAGATGGACTTTGGCTGTGACGCCTATCTGCCGGGCGGCCGTTTCAATCTGCTCTATTTTTTCCACGGATGAGGCAGTCAGCGTCAGATCATACTTTAAGAAGTGGGGAACCTGGTTGCCGATGATGCCGCCCAGCACCAGAATCGGCGTGGTAATGCCGGCCTGGCGCAGCAGAATCCCCTCTTCGAGGAAGGCCACGCCCAGGTAGGGGGCGCCCAGTTGGGCCATGTGGCGGGCAATGGGAATCAGGCCGTGGCCGTAAGCGTTGGCTTTGAGGATGGGCATCAGTTGGGCGGGGGCCACGGCCGTTTCAATCGCCCGATAGTTGGCCGTCAACCGATCCAGGTTGATTTCGGCATAGGTGGGGCGCAGCGGTTCGGCCGTTTCGGAAATGGTGGCTTCGTTTAACATACCGCCTATTATAGCCAAATTACGACTCGTGGCTGAAAGTGGCGCCAATTCTCAACCAGTATGGCAGCGTTTTGTGGGAGACCTGACAGGTTTGGCAAACCTGTCAGGTCTGTACCCCACGATTCTTTGCTATACTCAGTCTCAACCAGACGATTGACCTGAACCAGAAATTTGTGCTAGAGTAAGTGGGGATTTCCCAGAGGTATGGTGCCGGGTTTATCAGGCACAGCTTCATCTTTTCGTGGAAGTCAAATCCTGTGGTCTATAACACAGATGAGACTCCTCAGCCGACATGCCATGGACAGTATACGTATTAAACTACTGGACCTGATCACAACCCATTTTAGCGAACCTGAACTCCAGGAGATAGCATTTCGCCTGTACATTGAGTACGATGACTTGCCCGGCACAAACCGGCGCACAAAAGCATTGCAACTGATCCTGTTTTGTCAACGAGCAGGTCGCCTACCGGAATTAGTGTCTTTGGGCGCTGCTTTGCGACCGGCTGTAGACTGGCCTGAAGTCGGCCAAGTTTGGAGCGAGCGGTACCAAATCCTGGAGGAATTGGGGCATGGGAGTTTTGCTACTGTCTACAAAGCGCATGATGAGCGGCTGGATCGACACGTAGCGCTTAAAATTCTACACAATTTTTGGAGCCAGGATGCCGTCTTTGTGGATCGGTTTCACCAGGAAGCTAAGGGCGCCGCCAATCTCAACCACCCCCATATTGTCACCATATATGATCGAGGAGCGCTAAACGGCCGTCTTTTTATCGCCATGGCCCTTATCGACGGCCGTACCTTACATGATTATCTGCTGGAGAAAGGGCCTCTGTCACTGGCCGAGGCGCTGCCCATTTTGCAACAAATCGCCGAGGCGCTGGACTATGCCCACCAACGCGGCCTGGTTCATCGTGACATGAAACCAGGTAACATTATGGTATCCGAAACGACCGCAGGGTTACGCGTCACTGTGCTGGATTTCGGACTGGCCAAAGCTATGGAAGCAACTGTGGCCTTAACGGCCGTTGGGGAACTGTTGGGTTCGCCGGAATATATGGCTCCGGAACAGGCCGATCCCAACCGGCCGGCTGATGTGGGGCCGGCCGCCGATCGCTATGCCCTGGGCATAATCGCCTATCATATGTTCACCGGCCGCGTGCCTTTCCCCGGCAACACGCCGGCCACACTGCACGCCCACGAGTATAAACCTGTGCCACCCCCTCGCTCCCTCAATCCCGACCTGCCGTCTTCGGTTGCCAAGGCCTTAGTCAAGATGCTGGCCAAAGAACCGGCCCAACGGTACCCGACATCAGTTGCATTCGTCGCCGATCTACAGCAGGCTTTGGCCAAACTTAGCCCACCTTCCGGGAAGGAAACGGCCCAATCGAGTTGGCAGCGCCTTCCCATCTGGGCCTGGGGAATCGGTGTGGGGGGCCTGCTGTTGATACTTTTTCTGGCGCTGAGACCGTCCGGGGTAGGGCAGGATGTGAACGAGACACTACCATCGATAGGCATGTCGGAGAAAACGGCCGTTGTCATGACGGACACCAACGACTTCGGAAACACAATCGTAGACAATGGACCCATCCGCCTGGGACAGACCGTTTCCGGTACGATCTTGCTGGAAGAAAGCCACATCTGGTACTTTAGCGATGGTCCGGCCATGATCGATATTTTGTTAGAGTCCCAGGCCCGCGCCGACGCCACGCTAATCCTCTTCGCAGCCGGTGACGATCATCCTCTGGACTATCATGACAGCCTGGGTGAGGGGCGGGGTGAAGTTGCCAAATTTATTCCCATTAATGATGATGGCCAGTATGCTATTGTGGTGGATATAAGCGGCCGTCCCAGCAGCAGTTACTGGCTAACCGTGCGTCCATCTGAACCGCAACCCATCCGCGCCGGCGATACGGTGAGCGCCACCGTTATTGGTCACAACCGGGATGTGTGGCTCTTCCAGGATGGTCCCGCTACCATCAACGGCACCTTGACCATTAGTGGGGACGGTGAGCCGGAGTTAATCGTCTGGGACCTGAACGGTAATCAATTATTTTACCGGACAGCGGCAGAGAGCACGCTGCACATGGAGGCATTCCACTTTCCCGATGATGCCCTTTACCACATCACTGTGCGCATTCTCAACAGCAGCTTGCCTGACCGACCTTACACTTTGACGCTACGGTAACAAAATATTTTATACCTGGCAGATGACCAACACCAGGCCGTTACTGTAGCCGGCTTATAGGTACAGCCGGTGGAGTAGTAGGATAGATAAAACATGAGTCGATATGATGATGCTTACGGCCATTTAATCTATGCCCATTACCAGGGCGAGGCAGCCATCGAAATTGTGGAGCGCGAGGATGGCTACATCAGCGTTTCGGTGGGACCGGCCATGTATCTTTCAACCTACGCCGACTGGCCTGAGTTTGAGCAGGAAGCGATGGGGTACGTGCGTGGTCGGGTGTTAGACATCGGCTGTGGGGCCGGTCGCCATGCCCTCTATCTGCAAGAGCGGGGACTTCACGTTACCGGCATTGACAATTCACCGCTGGCCATCACGGTGTGCCGGCTGCGTGGAGTACAAGATGCGCGTTTGCTGCCGGCAACGGCCGTTAGCCGCCGGCTGGGACAGTACGACACCATTCTGATGATGTGCAACAATTTCGGCTTGATGGCCAATGCGCGGCGGGCCAGGTGGCTGCTGCGCCGCCTGGCAGCCATGACCTCAGCCGACGGCCGACTCATCGCCAGCAGCACCGACATCTACCAGACCAATGACCCGGTGCATCTGGCCTACCAGGAATCCAACCGGGAGCGCGGCCGGATGGCGGGACAGATTCGCATTCGCATCCGTTATCGGGAATATAAGGGGGCCTGGTTTGACTACCTGCTGGTCTCCCAGGAAGAGATGATTGGCCTTCTGGAAGACACACCCTGGACGGTATCACAGTTTATTGAGGGGGAGAACGGCCGTTATGTTGCTATTCTTGAGAAGAAAAGTTGATTTTGTAACGGCCGGCGTGGATTACGCTTTCTTTGAGGAATTCAAGTAAACAGGGTTGAAAGATTTCTCGCTGCGCTCGAAATGACATGGGGAGTTGTATATTAAAGCCGGGCTTGTCAGACAAGCCCGGCTTTTTCATTAACTATGGTTGATGAGGGAGAAAGCCAACGGCCGTTCCCCACGCATCACGTTTCACGTTTCACGCATTACGCTTTATGCCATCCCCATAACCGGCTCAAACTGCGCTTCCTCCGTCGAGCCTTTCAAGGCGGTTGTGGAGGCCGCACCGCCGGTAACGGCCATCTGCACGGCGTCGAAGTAGCCGGCCCCCACAAAGCTCTGATGCTTGATAGCGCGGAAACCCAACTGCGCTTCCAGGTCAAACTCTTTCTCTTGCAGGCGGGAGTAGGCGGCCATGCCTTCATTCTTGTAGGCGGAGGCCAGCTCAAACATGCCGGTGTTCAGCGAGTGGAAACCGGCCAGGGTCACAAACTGGAACTTGTAGCCCATCTTGCCTAACGCTTGCTGGAACTCGGCAATGGTCATGTCATCCAAATTACGCTTCCAGGCGCTGAGTGGCGGTACCGTGAACGTAGTCGCAGGCACCTATACC
>JAWOIM010000619.1:0-6929 GCA_046484685.1 Chloroflexota bacterium
AGAGGCCGGCATCAAGGAAGCGGTGGTCGCTTCAACAGGTAATGTAGCCATTGCCTATTCTGCCTACGGGGCACGAGCCGGCATTAAGCTGTGGGTGTTTGTCCCCAGTTCCGTCCCGTCCGAAAAAATGCGGGAGGTGGCTATCTACGGGTCTGAAGTCATTAAAGTAGCCGGAACCTACGACCAGACCAAAGCAGTGGCCGCTGAATTTGCCCACAGTAAACGAATCTTCTTAGACAAAGGGGTCAAGGGCATTGCGGCTAAAGAGGCCATGAAGACAGTGGCCTTTGAAATCGCCGAGCAGTTAGGCAGCATTCGCGCCGGTGATTCCGCTTTATTTGCTCACGGTGACCGGTATGACTGGCAGGTGCCTGACTGGTATGTACAGGCGGTCAGCGGCGGTCTGGGACCAATTGGGGTAATGAAAGGATTTCGCGAGTTGAATGATCTGGGTATTGTCACGGGCGTGCCCCGCTTGGCCTGCTTCCAAAGCAGCGGCTGTGCGCCTATGGCTAACGCCTTTGCAGCCGGCTTGCCAACAGCCGATCCTATCGACAATCCCATGACCGACATCGCCACCCTGGCAACCGGCGACCCCGGTACAGCCTACGAAGTAATAAATGAGCTAATCCGGCAGTATGGTGGTACGATAGAGGCTATTACAGATAAAGAAGCATTTCAAGCGTTGCACGCTGTTGCTAAAATGGATGGGATTTCTGTGGAGCCGGCAACGGCCGTTGCCTTTGCCGGTCTGTTCAAACTCATCCGGCAAGGTACAATCGAACCTGAGCAAACGGTTGTCATTAACTGTTCTGGCCATACTTTCCCGGTTGAAAAACATATCGTGGGTGAATATTATCGCGATATGACACTTACCCAGAATGAGGCAGCCAGCGGTCGTGAAGAAGGACTGCTTACCGCCCTGGAAGAGCTAGACCCGCGTGTGCAACGCATTGTCATTGTCGAAGACAACCCAGACTCTGCCCGCCTGATCCGGCGCATTCTACAAGCCAGGGGAGACTTTCACATCGACGAAGCCAAAGATGGCAGTGAAGGGCTAACCTTAATTCGAGAAATACGACCCAATCTGGTCATTCTGGATCTGATGATGCCTGAGATAGATGGGTTTGGTCTGGTCGAAGCCATGAAAAACGAAGCCGCTCTGCGGGAAATACCCATTATCGTCGTCACCGCCAAAGAGCTTTCTGCTGTTGAAAGACAACGGCTTAACGGTAAAATAAAGGGGCTGTTACAAAAAGGTACTTTTATGGACTCCGACCTATTGCACGATATTCGGCAGGCCTTACCATGACAAAAACTATGGCAGAAAAAACTGCAACCATCCTCTATATCGAAGACGACAACGCCAGCCGCCTGTTGGTTCAACGTGTTTTAACCAATTACGGCCATAATGTTTTTGTTGCCAGCGAAGGCTTAGAAGGTATCGCCCTGGCCCGTGAAACAAAACCGCAGCTTATTCTGATGGACATAAACCTACCCAATATGGATGGGCGCGAAATTACGACCCGGCTGCGCAGTTTGCCTTATTTTGTCGATGTGCCTATTGTCGCCCTTACCGCCAACAGCAGCCCCGGCAGTCGTGAGTTGGCTCTGGCGGCCGGCTGCACTGGCTTCTTAACCAAGCCCATCGACGTGGCCAAGTTTCCCCAACAAATAGAAGACTACCTGAAAGGGCGCATTGAACCCCTCTCGGCCGATGAGCGCAATATCCACTTGCAAAAACATGCCCAAAACCTGGTCGAACGGCTGGAAAACAAGATCAGGGAGCTGGAAAGTGCCAACAAACGGCTGCGTGAGTTAGACAAGATGAAGAGTGATTTCATTGTTCTGGTTTCCCACGAACTGCGAACCCCATTAACCCTGATCAGCGGCTACGCCCATTTATTGGAAGAGCAGCTTCGTACAATAGGTGGCCCGCTGCCTCGCGATTCTGTAAAAGGAATTGCTGAGGGTCTGAACATGGGTGTGCAGCGTATGCGCGAAGTAGTCAATGAAATTATTAGTGTCTCCCGTATTTCGTCTGGCAACCTGGAGTTGTCCTTAGGGCCGGTGCGCATCAATCAGCTTGTTGACGACCTGCGTGAAGAGCTGCAAACCATTTGTGACAAGCGCCAGCTTACCCTGCACATCGGCAAACTAGACAATCTACCGGTTATTGAGGGAGATGGCAAGCGGATCAAGATAGCACTGGAAAATGTATTGGGCAATGCGGTCAAGTATACGCCCAATGGGGGCAGTGTTTACATTGTGGCCCGGCAAATGGGGAATGCTGTTGACCTGATTATTCGAGATACGGGCATTGGCATTCCTCCCGAAGAACAGCCGCGTATTTTTGACCAGTTTTATGTACTGGGCAGCATTGAGCATCACTCAACCAGTAAGTCAGCCTTTCAGGGTGGTGGCCTGGGCCTGGGCCTGGCTATAGCCAAAGGGATTGTGGAAGCCCACAACGGCCGTATTTGGGTCGAAAGCAAACAGCGCAGCATTGAAAACCCGCCCGGCAGCACGTTCCATATCTTGCTGCCGCTCAAACAATCTAGCCAGGAACCAAAACTATAGCGGGGGACTAAATGTCTTCCCATCATACTGACTCTCCCTCTGATTCTAACCCACCGGCTTTAACTAATGTTGTATCCAAATCGAATGAGATAAAAGCGCAACAGTGGCGGCGTGGCCTCACCTGGGCTTTACTGTCCCCTATTTTTTTAGGCACCGTTCCTATTCTGGCCAAAGTAGCCTATGCAGTTGGCGTAGATGTGCTGACCGTTGTTGCTTTTCGGACGCTGGTCGCGGCGGCCATGCTCTGGCTGGCTGTCCTCTTTTTTAAGCGGCATCTTATCTATAGCTCTACCCCGGCCATTATTAGCAGCATGATTGCCGGGGCCATCAATGGCATTGGCTCCCTTTTCTTTTACGCCAGCCTGGCCCGCATTGATGCGTCGCTGGGACAGCTCATTAACATTACTTACCTCATTTTTGTCCCTATGATGCTGCGCATTATCGGCCAGGCTATCTCCTTGCTGACCCTGTTTCGCCTGGGACTGGCCATTTTTGCAATTTATCTGCTCAGTGCAGGCGGTATCGGCTCACCAGACTGGATGGGCATTGCCATGATGTCCATTGCTGCCTTGACCTACGCCATTCAACTGGTACTGAGCCAGCGCATTTTGTATGAGACCCCGGCCACGACGATGACGCTCTACGCCGTGACAGCCATGGCCATTGTGGTCAGCGTGGCCTGGCTGCTATACCCGGCGGATTTAACGGCCGTTTCTAGCGCCGGCTGGCGGACCATTCTCCTCATGGGTATTGTCACCGGTCTTTCTCGTTTAACTCTCTTCCTCGGTGTCAAACACCTGGGCAGTCTGCAAACCGCCCTCCTCGGTGTGTTAGAAGTAATTGTTAGTATCGCTCTGGCCTGGTTCTTACTTGGTGAACGTCTGACCTTGATTCAATGGGGCGGGGCTGCCATTCTGCTGGTCAGCATTTTGTTAGTTCGCTTTGAGCGAGGTGTGCCCCAATTCATCGATTGGTGGAAATGGCTCTGGCAGTTTCGTTTGCCCCGACAGTAATACAAAACTAATTGAATCATAACAATTGTCCATTCTCATTTTGAGCGCGTTATGTCTCAAGGTATTATTATTAATAAGGAGAAATAGTTATGCTTGCAGAAGAAACAATTCAGCGCTTGTTGGCAACAGCCCTTAAAAATGGGGGCGACCTGGCCGAAGTTTACCTGGAAGACAAAGATACCCTGAGCCTGACGCTCGACGACGGCCGTTTAGAACAGGCCGTTCAGGGAAGTGATGTCGGTGCCGGGATTCGCGTCTTTTACGGCAATACGGCGGCCTACGCCTACACCGATGACCTCAGCGAAACGGCCCTGCTGGAAGCGGCTCAGGCGGCGGCCGCCGCCGCCCGCAGCAGCAACAAACCCCGCGTCGCCGTAGACCTGACCCGGCAGCAAAGTCAGCTTGATTTCACGGTGCAAAAGCCGTTTGACCAGCTAAGCGTGGCCGACAAAGTCTCTATTTTGCGCCAGATGGATACGGCCGCTCGTGCCTACAGCCCCTATGTGGTCCAGGTGGGAGCCCGCTATGAACAGATCCGGCGTCGAGTCTGGATTTACAACTCCGATGGCCTCTGGGTAGAAGATGACCGTCACTTCCTGGAATTTGGCGGCAGCGTCACGGCTCTGCGCGACGATACGCGCCAATCCATGGTTACAGGTATTGGCGGACAAACAGGACTGGAGCTGCTGGACGACAAAGATCCGGTAGCAGCGATCGTTGAAGCGGCCGAATCGGCCGTTCTCATGTTAGATGCGCGTCCGGCCCCGGCCGGAGAGATGGCCGTGGTAATCAATAACGGCTGGGGCGGTGTTCTCTTTCACGAAGCGTGCGGCCACTGTATGGAGGCTGACTTTATCACCAAAGGAGCTTCAGCCTACGCCGGTCTGGTAGGCCAGCGGGTTGGGCCTGATTTCTTAACGGCCGTTGATGACGGCACCATACCCGGTCGGCGCGGCTCTATGCGCTTTGACGATGAGGGCGTCCCCAGCCGGCGCACCGTCTTGATCGAAAACGGCATTCTCCAAGAATATATGTGGGATTTAACCGAAGCCCGGCGCGAAGGGCGGCACTCCACCGGCAACGGCCGGCGCCAATCCTTCCGCCATATGCCCATGCCCCGTATGACCAACACCTTCATCGACGCCGGTCCCCACGACCCCGAAGAGATTATCCGCTCGGTCAAAAAGGGCCTTTATGCCAAACGGCTGGGGGGGGGTCAGGTAGAAATTGGGCGCGGCGACTATGTATTTGCCATCACTGAAGGCTGGCTAATTGAAGACGGTAAACTGACTGCGCCGGTGCGAGGGGCCACCCTGGTTGGCAACGGGCCGGAAACGTTACAGCAAATGGATATGATCGGCACCGACCTGGCGCTGGACCCCGGCCGGGGCATGTGCGGCAAATGGCAGTCGGCCCGCGTCAGCGTGGGCCAACCTACCGTGCGCGTTCCCAAGCTGGTCGTGGGCGGCACAGACCGGGAAATAAGCGGAGCCATGGGGCTTTAATACTCGACGACAGAAGACCACAGAACGGCGACCAGTAATTTTCGGTCCTCGGTCCTCCGTCCCTGGTCCTCTACCAGCACTCAATATTTTCAATTCTGCGAGGAAGCATGGATTATTTAGAGATTACACAACGGGTTATTGACCAGGCCACAGCCGCCGGTGCAGACGCCGAAGCCTATCTGACGGTGGGCAAGGAAACAAACATTGAGGTAAACCAGGGGGAAGTGGCCAAGCTCTCCTTTGCCGGCAGCAAAGGGTTAGGCGTGCGGGTGATTCAAAACGGCCGTATGGGCTATGCCTATACCTCCGACTTTAGCACCGACAGCCTGCGCCGCTGTACCGCTTATGCCCTGACTCTGGCCGAAGCGGCCGATGCCGACGAATTCCGGCGGCTGCCGCAGCCGCAGCCGGTACCCGAAGAAGCGCTGGACAATTATGACCCGGAAATGGCTACCTTGCCGGCCGAGACCAAAGTAACGTTTGCCAAACAGTTGGAGCAAGCCGCCCTGGCGGCCGATGAACGGGTAATCATGGCCCTGAATACCCGCTACCTGGACAATGTGTCCGATGTTTTTCTGGCCACGTCAAAAGGATTCTCCGGCAGCTACAAACAAAGTTTTGCCGCAGGTATTGTCATGGCCATGGCCAGTGACGGTCAGGAGCGAGCCATGGCTTTTGGCGTAGGCATTAATAACTCAATTCGTAAATTGGATGCTCAGCAAATTGGTCAGGAAGCGGGAGAACAGGCGGCCAAACTGCTGGGCGGCAAACCGGTTCCCACCCAGGAAGCAACCATTGTCTATTCTCCTTTTGCGGCCCACGCCGTCATTGGGGCCCTGGCCCGCGCCCTGACGGCCGAAGCGATGCAAAAAAACCGCTCTTTCTTGCAGGGTAAAATGGGTCAGGATGTGGCCTCAGATATGGTAACGCTGCTGGATAACGGCCGTTTACCCGGCGGTCTGGCTACACGGCCGTTTGATGACGAAGGCGTGCCCACCGGCGCCACCCGTCTGATTGATGAAGGAGTTTTGCAGGCGGTCTTGCACGACACCTATACGGCCGGCAAAGAGCGCACCACCAGCACCGGCAACGCCACCCGCCTTTCCCACCGGCAGCCGCCCCAGTTGACGCCCAGCAACTTTTACTTGCAACCGGGTAACATTACCCCCGACGAATTGATTGCCGGTGTGCAAAATGGGCTTTATGTCGTCAATACGATGAACACCCACAGCATCAACCCTGTCAGCGGCGACTACTCTGTTTCTGCCCAGGGTTTCTGGATTGAAGACGGCCGGCTAACCCACCCCGTCAACGAAGTGACCATTGCCATTCCGCTGGATCAACTGCTTAAAAATATTAAAGCGGTGGCCAATGACCTTCTCTTTCTCCCCTTTATGGGCGCGATTGGCTCACCCACCTTCCGCGTTGATGGCGTGATGATTGGCGGACAAACTATTCAGTAGCCAGTAGAAAGCAGGAAGTGAAAAGTAAAAAACTGCTGATTTGTAACACACGACAATAAAGGAACAACACGTGCTCCATATCAAACAATTCGACGGGGAGGCCGCTTTTAAGGAACTGGCGGCCGATTGGGATAAACTGGCCCGGCAGAGTATGATTAACACCCCCTTTCAATGGTTGGATTACCAGCGTGCCTGGTGGCACCATTTGCAACCAGACGGGGGCACGCTGCACACATTGGCCGTCTATGACAACGCCCAGCTTGTGGCCATTGCTTCTTTTTTCCTGCTGGAGGGGCTGCTCTATTTCAACGGCTGTGTAGAAGAAACCGATTACCTGGATTTGATCGTAGCCGCGGAGCAGGCGGAAG
>JAWOIM010000064.1:0-4749 GCA_046484685.1 Chloroflexota bacterium
ATCATATCTTTAACCAATGTTTGGGCACCCAAACCAAAGGCCAACCCGACAAAGCCGACACTCGCCAATACGGGCAAAATCGGTATGCCCAACTCTTCCAAGATGATGAGTACGGCCGTTCCCACAATGATGACCATGCCCGTTGTGCGAATAACACGGATGATTGTTTCGGTACGCTTGTCAAACAGGCTGCCATCAATATCGTCTAAACTTTGGATTTTACGCTTGAGGTGGCGAGAAGTGACGCTGAGTAGGTAAAGGGCGACAATTGCTAAGATGATAGTAAGCAGGATTGTCAGCCCATGATTTTTTAGCCAGTCGAGGATAATTTCAGAATCAAGCATAACGGAACGTAAATCTCCAATCTCCAATCTCTAATCTCTACTTTCTTTATCGTAACTATTGTGCAATCAGAGCCAAATTTAGAAAAAAGTGCAAAAAACGAAAGTACACTCTTGAGACAGACTGCTACGGGAAGGTGAATAAGCGTTCGCCAAAGGGCACGGGGCGGGGCGGGTTGAAGCGAAAAACGGCCGTTTCCCCCGACTCTCCCGGCAAAACTGCCAACCAGCCACGAAACTGCCCGCCCGGCAGCAAACAAACCGCGCGGGAAAAGTTGGAGAAGGGGAGCGATTTGTACGGGTCGCTCAACACTACTAACCCACTGGCAGCATCCTGAAACGAATAATCCCCCACGCAGGTAAGCAGCCGATTCTCTTGGGGCGCTGCGCCGGTGTAGCCAAGCTGTACCTGCACCAGTTCCGCAGTCGGCGACGGCCGTTCCACCGGGGCCAGCAGCGTTATTTGCCAATCAGACGAAACGGCCGTTTCCCCCACCACCGCCGCTTCCGAGATACCGATGTTGTTGGTGGGCAGCGGGTTTGTAACGGCCGTTGGCGAATGCCACTCCGCTTCGTCCAGCCGGTAATACAGGTCGGGCAAATTGTCTGCCCCGGCAGGGGCCAAGAGCAGCCACGGCTGGGGATCGGCCTCTAGGATAAAAAGCTGCCAATATTCCTCTGGAGCGTCGGCGCTGTAGGTCAGCTCAGTGATCACCTGCCCGGCATCGTCCAGCCAGGCAAACTCCCCATGCGCCACCAGTCGGTCATCCAGCAGCAAATTGCGGGTAGAAAAATAGAAGGCCGATCGGCCCGCCTCCCGCGTGACCCGTTGGCGCACGGCGACGTAAGCGTAGCCGGGGCTGGGTGGCAGCAGCGGGGGGGTGGCGTTCAGGGCCAGCGCCAGGGCCGCTTCACCTTGCACTACTTCTACAACTGTTGTTAGCGTACCCAGTCGCTCGCCCGTTTGTCCCAGGGGAACGGCCGTTGCCGGGTTATGCCCAGGTTCCGCGCCTGGCCGCCAGAAGGGATGCCCACTGGCGGCAGGGGCTGCGCCAGAGGATGTGGGCAGCGGTAAATCAGCTAGGTTCACGGGAGGGAACGGCCGTTCCCAGGCCATCGTCCCCACTAGCGGGCTGTCTGGTATGGTCTGATAATTGCCAGTGGCGCTTTCCACCAACAGAAGCTGCCCGGCACACGTTCGCGTGCGCATGAAGGGAATCAGGCCGCTGGGTTCACTACGGCAAACAAAGTGACGGGCCACCAGCATTGTTCCATCTGGGGAGAGAAGAAACTGGGTAATGCCCAGATCGGTCTGGTTGGGCAGCAGGTCACGCAGCGGGTTGCTGCGGCCGTCTGTGGCAATGGCCGCCAGCCGTGCCTGAATAGTGTCTGGCTGGCCCTGTCCGGCAGTGATGTCCAACTGGCCGTTATTGCCATAGCGGGCATAAATTGTCTGGCCGTCGGGCGACCAGGTAGGACGACCATGAATCTGACTGGCGTTTATATCGCGTAGATTATTAGCCCGTTTGGCCGCCACGTCGAAAACGGCCAACGTCCGGTCATTACGCAGCAAAAGCTGTCGGTTATCGGCCGACCAGGCCAGCGGTTCGTAGGCGGTTGTACTAAGCAACTGCGGTGTCAGGTCTGCGCCGACATTGACGGCCCACAGCCCGGTCTCGTCCTCGTAAGCCAGCCATTGGCCATCGGGCGACCAGACAGGGAATTGACCGGTGGCCGACAGCAGCGTCTCTGCGCCATCCACACGGAACAGGCGCAGCCCATCCCGCTCCATCGTCAGCCAGAGGCCGGTGGGAGAAGTGGCATCGCCAGTCAGGCCAAAAAATTGATCTTGCCCGGCCAATAGATCGCCCACCAGTTGATGCTCACCAGTCAACACCTCGTTCAAGCTGGCGGCGCGGATCAGCGACTGGCTGCTTATCCGCCCTACGCCAATGTCCAGAACTGTCAAGCTGCCGCTGCCTGCTGTTGGCTGGATAAGCAGCCGGGGGAGCGTTTGGGCATCGAACTGGGGCAAAGCAGCCGAGTTGGGCTGCCATTCAGCAGCGCTGTTGCCGCCGCGGCAGGCCAGGGCCAGCAGCAGGAGCAAGATCAGGGGAAGGAGTAGTTTGCTCATCTTGCCTCCTGAGTTAGCCAGGCGATAGTGTAATTGTCATCTATGCGTATGGTGCTGGCATCCGTCTGAGTGATTCGTCGCTCCCCACCCCCGTTTATAGACACAACAAATAACTCCCAACTGTTGCAAGTGCTGCGGGTGCCCTCAGCCAGATTGAATGAGGTGCTGCAATCAACAGCTTTGATGAAGGCGATGCGCTGGCTGTCTGGTGCCCAGGTCATCATGAAGCCGCTTGTGGCCCAGGGGTGTGATGTTTCGTAAATTTTTCTGATCGTGCCATCCTGCAAGTTGGCGATATGAATGGTGAGGGTCTGAACTCCCTGAGTGTTTTGAAAGGCCAGAAAACGGCCGTCCGGCGACCAATGAATGTGCAGTCTGGGGTTGTAACTATCCTCCAGCAGCGGCTGCAAGTTGTCGCCATTGGCATCTGACCAATAAATTGGGCCGCTGCTACCGACGGGATACCAGAGGATTTTCTGTCCGTCAGGTGACATCTCTTGATAAAGGAGGCTTGTATTGCTTAACGGGGTCCAGGTCTCGTTTTCACGATCCCAGCGCTTCAGGGTGTAGCCGATGTTGGCAAAGAGGTAACGGCCGTCTGCCGACCAAACTTGCGGCTCTATGATGGCATCTTCGTGGATGAGCTTGCTTTGCTCCGTCTCTGTGTCATATAAAATGAGGGGTCTTGGACTGTTCAGGGGCAGTGTTTTGGTTATACCGTGGATGGTGTGGGCAATGTAACGGCCGTCATCTGACCAGGTAATATAGCCGTTTCGCAGCGTGTCATCCTCTGGTTCTGGCGGCCAATTGGCCCGTTCAACCTGCTCTGGTTGTGGCAGGACATAATGGCGGCCATTGGCTCCATAATAAGCTGGCATTTTGCCGCCTGGCGGGTAGTAAGGAAAGCGTCCATGAGCCAGGTAGCCATAACTAACGGCCGTTACTGCTTCCGTGTCTGCCACCACTTCGCTTTGCCAAAGTACCGGTGTCGTCTGGCTGCGAGTAACGGCATAAATGTTCACATTCCTGTCCTCTTCTGTCCTGGCGTGTAATAAGATGAGGTCGGTATCTTGCAGGTAATCTGGCCGGGCCGGCGGGTTGGTTGTGCCACACCCCGCCAACAAAGTGATCAACAGGCCATACAGGTAGGTCAACAACTTTTTCTCAGGAAACAGTATTGGTTTCATTCCGTTTTCTCCTTAACGTAAGTTTTGTGCAATCAGAGCCAAAAAGGCTCAAAAATGCACAAAATAAATGTCTTTAAAAAGCGGTAGGGGCAATTGAATCACCCCATCGCCGAAACGCAGGGAGTAGCCTGCGTAACAACTCTGCTCAGTGAACCTTAAAAACCAAACATCACCTTGCTTTTGTACCCAAGCAGAAGTATAGGCAGCTACCTGAACCATCTGCTTGACCGATTGGGTTGAAAAGGGCGTTGACTCGACTTTGTGCGCCAACCACTGGGCGGCGAAGCGGACAAAATTAACCGCGAAACAAGCCAGATGCTCCTGCAAGAGTAACGCTTCTGGCGACCGCACCTTCAGATGATGCATCTGAAAAACATTTTTGCCCTCTTTGATACCAGCCTCAATCGTTTGACGGCCGTTATAGGTATGAAACCGCGTATAGACATCGTAGCCCATTTCAATCAGCCAGTAGATGTTTTCAAGGCTGGTGAAGCCTCCATCGAGGCGAAAGGTCGCCCGAATCGGGTTCAGGTTGGCGGCATTGTCAGCCTAAAGTTGCTGGTAGTGGGTTTGCAACTGCTCAACCTCCGCTTGCGCCGCCTCGCAACGAACTGCATGTCGAGCCAATCGCCGTTCGGCAACGGCTAACGCTTTTTCACAACGGGGAATCCGTGCCGTATAGGTCGTCACCTTGCGCTGGGCACGGGTCAGTTGGCAATGGGCTGTCTGGGATCGGTTCTCCTGTTCATAGACAGCCGTCAATGCGGACACTTCCCGTTGCCCCTCCTGCAAAGACAAGCGGGCGTCATGCAATTCCCCCTCAGCTTCGCGGTGTCGCTGATAGCTCTCTTCAACCTTATCGGCAAGAGCTTCCTGCTTCGCTTGGGCTTCGGCTAAACGACCTGCCAGCAAATCAGTGCGTCGCCGGGGGCGCTGACCGGTCCGTTCTTCGGCGGCGATAACCAACGCCTGTGTGCGGGTCATGCTAACCGTATCACCCGGATGCAGTTCGTTGGCTAACCACAAGCGACCATAAGTCGGGCTGTGCAAGCTGACCAAAGCCGCTTGATAACCCAGCTCAATCGTA
>JAWOIM010000145.1:0-4159 GCA_046484685.1 Chloroflexota bacterium
ACACCGGACCAGACAAGGGTAAATATCTTCGGGTTATCCATGGCAAATAAGAAGGCTGAAGGCGGATAATTCCGCCTTCAGCCTTCCTCCTTTAATTAGTTGCCGGCGATACGACCGGCGTTTTGCAGAACGGCCGTATAATCCTGCTGGATATTGGCCAGTGTCGTGTCTACATCTTGCAGGTCGGAAAAGTAAGCGTCAATTTCGGCTACCAGAATGTCGCGGAACTGGGCCGTTTCACGCACATCGGCAAACCCCTGCCCGTACTCATCCATCAAGGCCCCCATCTCTTGCATAATGGGATCTTCGACAAAACCGAACCAGGCGTCACGTCGGGGCGGGAAGGAGCCAAACTGGGCGTTGTAGGCGTTCATGTTTTCGGCCGATCCCAGGAATTGGAGGAAAGTAGTGGCTTCGGTCACATGGGGCGAGTAAGCGGGAATGGCCAGCCAGTCGTTAAAGACCTGCACGACCGGGCGGCTGTTGGGGAAGGCGTCGCTGGTAAAGCCGGGCGACAGCACAATGTTATCCCACATGGGATCACCGGTAGGGGGCGCCCCCCACAGGTTGCCCCACTGGCAAACAACTTCATCCGTAGCCAGGCGAGAGCCGGTGGCTTCGGGAAGGCCGGCAATGGTGTCACTGGGCAGAATTGCTTTGCGTCGTTCATACATGAATTCCAGGGCCGCTTTGGCCTCAGGGGTGTCAAAGGCGGGACGGCCGTCTTCATGGTACAGATCGCCACCCAATGACCAGAGCAGAGCGACATATTCCTGCCAGTTGTTGAGCATGCCGTCGGCATCATAACCCTGACGGACCAGGGTATTGCTTTCGATGATGGTGCCGGCTTCAGCCTGGGCCAATGCTTCGCTCAGGGTGGTGGGGGGGCCGTCGAACCCCGTTTCTTCCAGTAAATCCTGACGGCACATCACGGCGCGGGGGGCCGTCAGCCAGGGCAGACCGCGCACGTCTCCATCCCAGGTCACAGTGTCCATGGTCGCCGGTACAAAGGCATCCAGTTCGCCCCAGTCGGCCATGTAGCTGTTGAGGGGAGCCAGCCGATCGCCATATTCAGCAATATATTCCGAGCCGAGGTTGATGATGTCGGCCCCAGAGCCGGCGGCAAAGTAGCCCTGGACGGTTTCGTCAAGGGTTCCCCAGTTGACATAAACAAATTCTACGTTAATGTGGGGATATTCTTCCTGAAAGGCGGGCACGACTTCCTCTTCCAGCCAGACATCGGTTACATCGGGGATGTAGTCGACAAGCATCATGGTCAGGTTGACCGGCTGTTCGCCGCTCTCAGCAGCCGGTTCGGGTGCCGTCTCTGCAACCGGTTCAGCCGCGGTTTCTTCAGCCGGCTCCGGGGCCGTGTCGGCCGTATCTACCTGGGTATCGGCCGGGGCTACGCCGGGCGTGTCGCTCCCGCCACAGGCGACCAAAAAAGCCAGGGACAAAATGAGGAATAGGTACAGTAACTTACGCATCGTAAATCTCTCCTTATGAGAAGATGACACAGGGTTTACCTTATTTATCTGTGGTATCTTCCCTATTGAATAGGGTGCGCCGGGGTAGGGCGCAACGTTTCTCTGTCTCCTTCAACAACAAATGAACTGCTTTGCTGGGCCAGTAAAATAGCACCCCAGACACCGGCGTTATAGCTGCTGGGCAGTTGCGTCACCTTATGTGACTGGAGCATGGTTCGGGCCAGTTGGGATTGGCTGCGTAAACGGGACAATTGGTGCAAAAGCGGTTGCAGAAAGGGTTGACCTATGTGGGTAACACCACCGCCGAGGACAACTTGTTCTACATCATAGGTCATGATGAGCCATTGGATGGCGCGGGCCAGGTGGCTGCTGGTCTGGTTGACAACGGTACGAGCGACTGCCTGGCCATTGGCCGCGGCCTGATAGACGTCGCCGGCGTTGGTAAAGATACGGCCGTTTTGTTTCTCTCCCGCCGCCTGGCCCAATAACTGGTTGACCCGGTTTATGACAGCCGGCCCCGAGGCCAGGCTTTCCAGGCAGCCCTGCTGGCCACAACTGCATATTGGCCCCTGGGGGTCAACCACAATATGCCCGATTTCACCGGCCATGCCTGAGGCACCCCGGTATAAACGGCCGTTTAACACCACGCCGGCGGCGATCCCGGTGCCCACGCTCAAATAAGCCAGGTGGTGCAGCGGTTGGCGCT
This sequence comes from Chloroflexota bacterium, assembly GCA_046484685.1. GTDB lineage: Bacteria > Chloroflexota > Anaerolineae > Promineifilales > Promineifilaceae > SLGK01. The sequence continues at coordinate 2,194 of JAWOIM010000145.1, forward strand.
GATTTTGATAATGGTAAGCAGCCACGGCCGCCAGCCGCACATCATTTTCCATATAAACAGGCACACCAAAACGAGTGGACAAGACCGGACCCAGAGGATAGGTGGTCAGGTTGAGATTGACAGCCAGCCGCACTTCGCCAGAATGGGGGTCCACCTGGCCGGGGATGCCGATGCCCACGGCCGCCAGGTCACTGGCCCCCAACTCGCTTTTGTGCAGTGCGGCCTGGATGATTTCTACCACTCCATTCAACAGGCGTTGACTGTTTTCTGTCTGAGTAGGCCGGATGACCTGGCTCAACACCTGCTGCCGGCCATCGACAACAATGGCTTCCATTTTGGTGCCGCCAATGTCTACACCCAACAAAAAGCTGTCTGGCGACGTAGAAGTTGTATGAAGGGGAGCAGAGCCACTAGGTAAAGGCATAGTATTCCTAAACGATGCCCAATTCATGTTTTAGAACCATAGCCGCACTGCCCAGCAGGACAATATCCCGGCCGAGGGTGGAAAAGTGAACGGTGGTGTCGGCGGCCATGGCCGGCAGCACGCGCTGCTGCACAGTATGGGTAATGGCGCTTAACAAGGTGTCGCCAAACAGGTCTATGCGGCCGGCCAGCACCAGGTTGTGGATATTGAGACTGCCTACCAGGTTGGCGATTGTCAGGCCCAGGTAATGGCCAACTTCGGTAATCAAGGCCGTGGTGGCCGCATCGCCGGCGGTTAAGGCGTCACCAATGGCTTCCCAGGTCAGGCCGGCTGTATAATGGGGATTGCCCGGTGCCAGGGCTTCAGCCTGGTGCCATATGGCGCGGGTGCTGGCCACTGTTTCCAGGCAGCCGCGCAGGCCGCAGCGACAGGCTACCCCCTGATTTGGCTCGACCACAACGACATGCCCCACCTCACCGGCGCCAAAGCCGTCCCCGTAATAGGAGTGGCCATTTAAGACAATGCCGGCCCCAATACCCTGGCCAATTTTGATTAAAATCAGGTTGCTGGTTTCATGATCCTGACCGTAGGTGTACTCGGCCAGGGCGGCCATATGGCTGTCATTGGCCACATAGATTGGCTTTTGGTACTGAGCGGCCAACAGGTCACGGATGGGCAGATTGGCCCAGCCCAGGTTGACGGCATGTTGAATAATGCCTTGCTGGGGGTCGATCAAGCCGGGTGTGCCCAGGCCGATCCCCAGGATGGGGGTTGTTGTCTGGGCCAGTAAGGCGTCGATGAGTTCGGTAACCAGATTGAAAGCGGCCGTACCGGTGCGGCCGTTAACGGGAAGACTAACCTGCTGCTGGATCTCGCCCCGTAGATTGACCAACGCCCCTCGAAACTCCTGGCTGCCCAGGTCGGTGCAAATTAGATGATGGGCGTCGCCGTCTACGGTGAGCAGGGTAGGCGGTTTGCCTCCGGCCGAGGGGCCAAGACCGTCTTCAAGGACAAAGGCTGCTTCTAGCAGTTCGTTGACAATGCTGGAAACGGTGGGGCGCGTCAGGCGGGTGGCACGGGCAATATCAGCCCGGCTAATGGTGCCCTGTTCGTAGATTGTTTTGAGAACGAGGCGGGCGTTGTGGTTTTTTGTTTGCTCGTGGGTTGCTTTTTTCACGGCCGTTCCTTAGTTAGTTAAATTAACTTACAAAGGTAAGTATAATAAGCTGTTGGCTGTCTGTCAAGAGGGAATTGGGGGTTTGGGGTTGGGGATTAGGGCGGCGTTTATGGACCAGCAGGGTTATCAAACGGATTAAGATCGACCATTAATAAAGTCGGGTACGGTATCATCGACTTCACCCAGGCAGGCGACTTGCCCGTCCGGGTTTTCCAGGGCGTTCCTGGTAATAACGCAGTCCCGGTAAGCATCAGCCTTTGCCTGCACCGCCGCCAACGCTTCTTCGACGGAGATGCCGTTCGACAGGATTTGATCATAGGCGTAAGAACGCCACCACAAAGCCCCGTTCGCCAGCCAACGGGCAT
>JAWOIM010000154.1:0-6475 GCA_046484685.1 Chloroflexota bacterium
CTCTTTGAAAAGGTCGGCCCTCACTACTACGACCGGGTAGATTCCACTTTTGACCAATCCCGCACGGCCGAAATTCGGCAGCGGGCGGCCGACGCCCGGCCGGCGACCATTGGCGGCTTGAAAGTGACCGACATCGTGACCATTGACGGCTTCCAATTCCACATGGAAGACGGCGGCTGGCTGCTCATCCGCTTCAGCGGCACCGAGCCGATCATCCGCGTCTACTGCGAAACCACCCACGGCGACCGGGTGGCCGATATTTTGGCCGACGGCATGCGCATCGCTGGCCTGAAAATATAATGGATGGAATAGAGTGCGTGAAACGTGATGCGTGATCAAAAAACCCTCACGTATCACGCTTCACGCATCACGTTTTGATAGAAAACAGTATGACTCAAGCACAGAATCAAGCCTTCCAAGAGTATTACCCCGAAGAGTACAGCGTCTGTTATGGTTGTGGCCGGTTGAATGAGCAAGGGCTGCACATCAAGAGTTTTTGGGACGGGGATGAAGCCGTCTGCCATTTTGAGCCGAAACCGTACCATACGGCCGTTGCCGGCTTCGTTTATGGCGGTTTGATCGCCTCGCTGATTGACTGTCACGCCACGGGCACAGGAGCCGCCGCCGCTTACCGTGCCCAAAACCGGCCCATGGGCAGCGAGCCACCCCTGCGCTACGTGACCGCCTCCCTGCATGTTGACTACCTGCGCCCCACGCCTATCAACACCGTTCTGGAGCTACGGGCAAAGGTCGAGGAACTCAAGGGACGTAAAGTGACCATCACTTGTGACCTGCTGGCCCAAGACAAAGTCTGCGCCAAAGGGCGCGTGGTGGTCGTAGAGATTCCGGAGCATCTGTTGGCAGCCATCAAGAATAATTAATGGTTGAATTGCTGAATTGACGAATGATTAATCACCTTGCTGTGACAGGCCGTTAACAATTCAACAGTTCACCAGTTCACCAATTAATTGTTAAAAAGCTATGTCTATTTCCCAAAGTCGTACGACTGATGACCCGAAAGGGTATCTTATCGATACCCACTGCCACCTGGACTTTGACCGTTTTGACAACGATCGGGATGAGGTGGTGGCGCGGGCAGTGGCGTCCAGCGTAACGCAGATTGTAGTCCCGGCTACGAGTATGGATAACTGCGCCAGGGTGGTGGCCCTGGCCAAGCGGTACGAACCGGTTTATGCTGCCGTGGGCATTCATCCCAACTCCACGGCCGAATGGCAAGACAGTTGGCTGGGTGTGCTGCGCGACCTGGCCCAACATGAGAAAGTGGTGGCCATTGGCGAGATTGGCCTGGACTATTATTGGGACCGTTCTCCCCCGGCTGTACAAAAGCGGGCATTGGCCATGCAGTTGGAACTGGCGGCCGAATTGGGGCTGCCGGTCATTCTTCACAATCGAGAGTCGAGTGCGGATTTGATTGACGCGCTGCACCAGTCGTCGCTGGCGGGTGTAGTGGGGGCCGGCGTGCTGCACTCTTTTTCAGCCGATTGGGAAACGGCCGTGGCTGCCCTCGACCTCGGTTTTTACCTGGGTTTTACCGGTCCTGTTACCTTTAAAAAAGCAGACGATTTACGCCGCCTGGCAGCCCGCGTCCCGCTGGAGCGGCTGCTGGTCGAAACAGATGCCCCCTTTCTGACGCCCCATCCCTACCGGGGCAAGCGCAATGAACCGGCCTACGTGGCCCATGTGGCCGAACGCCTGGCCGCGCTGCACAATATGGAACCGGCCGAATTTGCCCGACAGACGACGGAGAATGCGCGGCGGTTGTTTCCCAAACTAGCCGTGAAACGTGATGCGTGAAGCGTGACGAGTGAATTCACCTATCACGTTTCACGCTTCACGCCCTGGTAAATAATGATCACCTCCACTCCCGACCTCTCCATCATCATCGTCAACTGGAACGTGCGCGAGCTGTTGGCCGCCTGTTTGCGGTCGTTGCAGAGCCAGCGGTCAGAGTTGAGGCTGCAAGTGATTGTGGTAGATAGCCACTCGGCCGACGACAGCGTGGCCATGGTACGGCGTGACTTTCCCTGGGTGGAACTGATCGCCTGTGAGGAAAATGTTGGTTTTCCTAAAGGCAACAATCTGGGCCTGGGGCAGGCCAACGGCCGTTACCTGCTGCTGCTCAATCCTGATACAGAGGTTGTGGGTGAGGCTCTGGCCACGATGGTGGCTTATGCCGAGGCCCATCCCGACGTGGGCGCGTTGGGGCCACAATTGCTAAACCCGGATGGTAGTGTACAATCATCCCGACGCCGCTTTCCCACATTGGCCACCGCGCTCTTTGAAAGTAGCTGGCTGGAACCATTTGCCCCGGCGTCAATATTGGGTCATTATTATGTACAGGATGTGGCCGATGATGAAACGGCCGTTGTCGATTGGGTCACCGGTGCCTGTTTGCTGGTTCGCCGGGAAGTTGTGGCCCAGGTCGGCGGCCTGGACGAAGCGTACTTTATGTATTCTGAGGAGCTGGACTGGTGCTATCGCATTAAGGCCGCCGGCTGGCAAATTATTTATCTACCAACAGCCCAGGTGATTCATCACGTGGGCAAGAGCAGTGAGCAGGCGGTCACCGCCCGCCACATCAACTTTCAGCGAGCCAAGCTGCGCTATTTTTACAAATATCATGGTTGGTTAACGGCCTGGCTGCTGCGTTTATTTATTTTATGGAATTATGGATGGCAGCTTTTTGTGGAAGGCTTAAAAGGAATTGTGGGACACAAACGGCCGCTGCGCTGGCAGCGGGTACGGGCCTATTGGCAAGTCCTTCGCTCCGGTTTGAGGCCGGCCGGTTACTGACTGGGCAGGAACATGGAAAAGTATCAAAATCCGTGTTCATGGATGACTCTGCTGCAAAAAGGCCGAAGAACCGAGTTTTTCAGGGCCACTACTTTGATGATTGTGGTGGCGTTTGGCTAAAAACTCGGTTTTTTCAGTGGACTCATGGGATCGGCCAGGCTTTCCACAAGCCTGTATTAACCTGTGTCCTATATTAAGGAGGAGAGATGAGTCAGATCAAAATTGAGCTTGAACTACCAGAATCATTGTACAGCGAACTACGGCACATTGCCGACTCCTCAAATTGGTCTTTGAACAAGGTGGTGGTGCAAACCATCCGTTCGGGGATGCCGCCGACGTTGAGCAAAGTACCGCAAGAGTTTCATGACGAGCTGCTGGTCTTAAATCAAATGAGTGATCAGGAATTATTAAAGTTGGCCGAATCTCCCTGGGATGAAGCTGGGGACAGAAGCGCCATGCACAAACGGGCAGATTTTGTGGCGCTGCAGCGTACCTATGCCTGGTCACTGCTCAAATGGCGCGGCCACCCTGTGCCGACACCGTTTGAATTTTAGAAACTCGTCGCCTATGTTAAAGATTGGTCTGGTTACAGGTGAATATCCACCGATGGAGGGGGGGGTGGGAGCGTTTACGGCCGAATTGGGCCAGGCGTTGGCGACTATTGGGTATGACATTCATATTATCACCAGTCGTGAAGCTCGGCCTGAACCGGCAGAGCGTCGCCTCTCTACCCTGCAAGAACCGGTTCAGCTCCCGTTTGGCCAACTGCACCCCTTTGTCAAGAAATGGAACTGGTCATCGCTGACTCAGGTGGCTGATGTGGTGCTGCGTGAAGGACTGGATGTGGTCAACATTCAATATCAGGCGGCGGCTTACGACATGAAAAGCCCGGCGGCCAACGCGCTGCCCTGGCGCTTACAGGGGTTGGTGAAAACGGCCGTTACCTTCCACGACTTGCGCGTTCCCTACCTGCTGCCCAAAGCGGCCTGGCTGCGCCGCTTTGCCGTTAACTTTATGGCCCAGCAGGCCCACGGCGTTATCGCCACCAATCCCGAAGATTACACTATTTTGCAGCAGCTTAACAGCCGGGTACGCCAGATTCCCATTGGCAGCAATATCGACGTCTACCGGCCCCACCAGCTTGAAATCGAAGAAGCCCGTCAGTTGCTTGGTCTGGATAATGACGCCCACCTGCTGGGCTATTTTGGCTTCCTTAACGAGACGAAAGGAGCTGACACACTGCTGCACGCCCTGGCCCAATTGGATGCCAGTTATCACCTTGTTTTCATCGGTGGCCAGACGAGCAGCAGCGACAGCGAGAACAATCAGCAATTTTTAGATCAGTTGCAAACATTAATCGGGGAATTAGGCTTGACGGAGCGGGTTCACTGGACCGGCTTTGTAGCTGAAAAACGGGTCTCTACCTTTTTGCACGCGGCCGATCTGATGGTGATGCCTTACCGGGATGGGGTCTCGCTGCGGCGAGGGACGTTGATGGCCGTGTTGGCCCACGGCCGGCCGCTGTTGACCACGGCACCCACCGTGCCCACGCCGGAACTGGCCCACGGCAAAAATGTCTGGTTTGTGCCCCCCGATGATCCAGACCTGCTGGCCAAAGGAATTCGCCGGCTGTCGGCTGATGGAGAATTGCGTCAGAAGTTGGGGGAAACGGCCGTTCATGTTGCCGCCCGTTTTACCTGGGACAAGATTGCGGCCGAAACGGCCCAGTTTTTGGCTCAACTATGCGTTGATGAATATTGATGAACTCGTGCAGAGGCGCTAAGGTGCAGAGAAAAATGCTTTGCTTCTCAGCGCCTCTGCGCGAGATTTTCCTCTAAAAATCATGATGATGGTAGCCTAAACGTCAGGAAAGCAGTGGTCGCCAAACGGCCCTATTCTCAGTACAATCAGTCCCCTATGAGTGAACAAACCTGCCGCCGCTGGCTGGCGCTGATCTTAATAGTGTATACGCTGCTGGGCGTTACCTACGCCCTGACTACCCCTCCCTTTGAAGCCTCTGATGAGCTGTGGCATTATCCCATGATCCGCCACCTGGCCGACGGCAATCCGCTGCCGGTGCAGGTCTTTGACCCGGCCCAGGCCGGTCCCTGGAACCAGGAGGCCAGCCAGCCGCCGCTTTACTACTATTTGGGCGCGGCACTCACCTTTTGGGTCGACACCGGCGACATGGAACAGGTGCGCCGTCTCAATCCCCACGTTGAACCGGGCGTCCTCACGCAAGATGGCAATATCAACCTGGCTATTCACCCCCCCGACGCCAATCCCTGGCAGGGCACGCTGCTGGCTATTCGCCTTGTGCGCCTCTTTTCGGTCTTGCTGGGTTTAGTCACCGTTTACCTGACTTTTCGCATAGCGAAGCTGGTAATCGGTAATCGGTATTCGGTAACCGGTAATCGGTTAACCGATCACCGATCACTGATCACGGATCACCGTTCACCGGCCTTAGGCGCAGCGGCCGTTACCGCTTTCCTGCCCATGTTCCTCTTCATTAGCGGGGCGGTCAACAACGACAATCTGATTATCCCTCTGGTGGCGCTGGCATTGCTGCTTCTGATTTGGGCTGTCAAAGAAGGGCCAGGCCAATTGGGTTACAGACTGCCGTGGGGGAGTACGGCCGTTTCTGAAACCAGCTACTGGCTCCTTCTTGGCGTGGTGATCGGGCTGGCCGCGTTGACCAAAATCAGCGGCGTAGGGCTGCTGCCGCTGGCCTGGGGTACACTGGTTGTTACCCGCTGGCAGGCGTGGCAGGCAGATAATACCCATGACGGGCTGATTACGCCGACCGTTGTGGGTCGTTGGATAATCCAGGCTACCCTTCGCTTTTTGCTGCTGCTCTTGCCCGTGCTGCTCATTGCCGGCTGGTGGTACTGGCGCAACGTGCAGCTTTATGGCGATTGGTCGGGCTGGAATGCTTTTATCGCCGTTCTAGGGCAGCGCAACCAGCCGGCCGGCCTGGCCCAACTGTGGGGCGAACGGTGGGGCTTTATGCTCTCTTACTGGGGGCTATTTGGCGGGCTTAATGTGCCTATGCCCACCTGGATTTACCGGCTGCTCAACGGCGTCTCCGTCCTCTCATTTATCGGGCTGCTGCTCTATCTTGCCAGACTCATCTGGTGCTGGCCCCGCAATGAAATCAACCACAGAGTCCACAAAGGACACAGAGAAAAAGAAAAAACTCTGCGTTCTCTGCGCTCTCTGTGGTTAAATTTTGGCGAATTTTTTCATACGGCCGTTTCCCACATATTCCGCTTTACCGTCCACCACTTTGGTCTGGTCGTCTGTTTGCTCTGGGTGGCGGCGACGATCATCGGTTTGATTCAATGGGCCACCACCACCTGGTCATCCCAGGGGCGGCTGGTTTTTTCGGCGCTGCCTGCCATCAGCACCCTGATGGTGGTGGGCCTGGTCGGCTGGCTGCCGCCGCGCCCGGCCCGTTGGACGCTGGCCGGATTAGGCGGTTTTATGTTCCTCATCGCCGCACTGGCCCCCTTTTTGTGGATCCGCCCAGCCTACCAACCACCAACGGCCGCACCCACATTAGCCCATACCGTCGATTACAATTTTAACAACCAGATGCGGCTCATCGGTTTTGAGGTAGAATCGGTCCCTGAATCTACACACTTCTTACCGCTTACTTCTG
>JAWOIM010000156.1:0-3205 GCA_046484685.1 Chloroflexota bacterium
GTTCGGAAACAGGGCGCAAGACGGAAGGGTCGGCGGCCGCTTCGTCCATACGTTCCTGGGCAATCATGGCGTCTTCATAGTCGGCCAGCATCTCAACCATCTCATTCCACTGATCGGGGTGAACCAGAACACCCGCTCCATGCCCACGCTGTGTGAGCAAAATCGGCGTATCGTGGAGCTGTTTCAGAATGTCGGCCTGCTGCGTTCTTAGCTTGCTGACGGGCATGGTAGGCATTGCTTTGTACATCGTAGCACCTCATAAACAGCATAAACTGTACAACAAATGCTGCTATTATAGCCGACTAATAAACTGCGTCAATGGCGACACTATACGCCGCTGTTTAAATCGAGGAGAAATCATGAACCCAACCTTAACTGTAACTGACCCCTTGGCCGAGGCAGAGGTGACGATTGTCGTTACCCTACCGGCCCCGGCCGAACCGACTGACCGTGATGAGCGGCCGGCCCTGGTGACAGTGGGTGTAGCCGGCCGGCCACCGGTTAGTCAAAACGGCCGTTTCGCCGACCTGCCCCACCTTATCGGCAGCGCCTGGACCGCCTTTGGTGCCCGGATGGAGCTGCAAGCAGCCCGAACTGAGGCCGGAGCTGAAGAAGCGGTTATCGCTGCGGCCGAGGTTGGGGATACGGCCGTTATCTCCCCAGACAACCCTGCTCTCCCAGCATCTGCACCAATTGAGACTGCGCCCCGACCGGCCAATTTATCATTGTTTTAGGGATTTGGGATTAGAAGATGGGGGTTGGGAGAGATCCCTGCCCCATTCCCCACTCCCCAACCCAACATGGAGGACCCCATGAGTGACAACAATCAGGCACCAGAAACGGTGGACAACCGTATCTTTGTCTACGGTGATCACACCTTTGCAGATCCCGGACCCGGCCACACGGCCGAACAGGTCCGCGCCCATTTAGCCGCTTATTTCCCCGAATTAGGCCAGGCTACGATTAAAGAAACAAAACTGCCGGACGGGAAGCTGGAAGTGAGCTTTCATAAACAGATCACAACTAAAGGCAGCGATATGGCCGACATCGAAGCCGAACGGGTGCAGCAGTTAACGGCCGTTTTGAGCCAGTTGCCGCCCCTGACCGATCCCCTGCCGGCCCTGCTGGACGCGCTGGACGAGCCGTTGACCTATGACCTGTTGTTGCAAGTCTACCCACCCCTGGCAGCCGCGGCCGGCCACAATGACCGGGAAGCCGGCCTGCGGCAAGGAGTGATTAAGCGATGTTTGCCCCTACGCCCTGTGCCCCTGACGGCCGTGCCCCTCGGTTATTGAGATTCACGCCCCGGCCGGCCGTGCCTGCGGCCATGCCCCCGGCAGCCCCACTCCCTGATAGTGGCATGTTGGCCGCCGCCCACCGGCTGGCTGAACTGTACCGGATGGTCTTTCCCCAAAAGAAGAAGTGGCGCAAAAAGCGGCTGCGCTGGCAGGAAGAAAAGCTGGTGGCCGACATCCAGACCTTCGGCAATCGGGTTAACCGCCACCACTTTCCCCTCTACTGTGACCTGCTGGATGCCGATCTGGACACCGGCGACTGGTGGCTGTGGCAGATGCCGCTGGAACTGCATGGCTTTTGTGCCGAGCATCATGGGGAATGGGACAACTACGATGAGCCGATCCCCCTGCTGCTGAAGCTGAACGAGTGGGAATACGTCGATGAGGACAACCGGGCAGGACTGACCGCCTACTGCGGCTACGACTACGTCTGGCCCCCCGGCTTCTGCCTGCGCCAGTTAGACGGCGTACTGGACCGGATGGCATTGCTACCCCCGTTGGACGCTTTGCCCGACCTGGTACGCATGGTGCTGTCGGACACGGGCAACGACTGGCTGGACTACTCGATCGAGTATATGATGGAGTGCAATTGTTATCCCGAATGGGAGGATTACGAATATTGGCATGACGAGTGGCAGTTGGCCGCGCCTATCCTGGCAGGGATTAAGCGGTTGACCATCTGGGTGCAGGCCACCGGCCTGGTGGGTCTGGACCAGATCGTGACCATCCTGCTGGCGGCGCACCAACAATTAACCATGGAGCAAACGGATTAAAGAGGCTCGTGGTGAGCAGCGTCGAACCAATGAGAACGGAGAAAAAGAAAATCCGTGCCTAACCGTGACAGCCGTGGTCAAAAATACCCGCCAAAGGAGGTAACCATGTCCCCAGACCCGTCTTCTCCCACCCTGCCCCGGCTGCGGCTCGACTTCTATGAGGAAGCGATCTTGATGAGCCGCTACAGCCAGACGGCCGGACAGTTGTGCACCAGCACCCACGCCATTTCAGCCGCCCATCTGACGGCCGCCTGTGCCAACCTGACGGCCGGGTCGGGCTTGCTGCCCCGCGATACCCTCTTTTGGCGGCAGACAGCCCAGACCACGACGTTGGGTATCTATGTGCCGGGCCGGCGCTGGCCGGTTCATCTGGAAGAAGAATCACTGCTGGTGCCGCTGCCGCCGCTAGTCTTTGTCGGCCAGGGCAACCAGTATTCTGTTTATTCCGTCAAGCAGCGACCCAAAGACGGGCAGGCCCGGCTCTATCACGCCCCTTGTCCCAATGTAGGGCAAAACGGCCGTATCTGCCCCGGCAATACCAGCTTTCCCCACTGTGGCCCGGAGACGATTGGGGCTGCCCTGGATCTGTTCATGAGCGGCAGCCGCTTCAACCAGCATGAGGCGGCCGGTAAATGCCACAGCTTCCCCGACGACGTGGGCGACCTGTGGCGGCATCTGGCTGCCAACGACAAGCGCCGCTTTCCCCTCAGCCATCTGGTGGCTTTAAATCGGCCGTTGGTGGGAATATTTAACGGTTAAACGTTCCTCATTTTAACCACAGAATAGAATGCGGATAGACAATAAATATTGCTAAACTGACGATTTGAAAGGTACAATTCGGTTTGGGTGCGATTAATACATCAACAGTTTATGGAAGGATAAAAAAATTCTAAAAGCAATAGATGAATAGCATGTATATGAATAAGGAGTAAGTCTAAGTGGAAATAGTAAATGTGGCAGTTCATGCCGGTGTGTTGCTGGGATCCTTCTTAATCATTATAGGAGTACTTTTCAAGGCCAAGTTTATGAGCGAAAACTGGGATGGGAACGCGAATATGATTTTAATAGCCGGCCTTATTCTTGTTACAACATCATTGTTTATCCAGTTCATTACCAATCTGGTCGTGGCGATATGAG
>JAWOIM010000643.1:0-4479 GCA_046484685.1 Chloroflexota bacterium
GCCCGGCGCACCCAATTTGTTCGCCTTTCCGGCCCAGTCTAATTATTCCGGCGTGCAGCATCCGCTGGAACTGGTAGCCCTGGCCCAGGCCAAAGGCTGGCACGTGCTGCTGGACGGGGCGGCCTACGTGCCTACCAACCGCCTTGATTTAACCGCCTGCCGTCCCGACTTCGTCTCTCTATCCTTCTACAAAATTTTCGGCTATCCCACAGGCATTGGCTGTCTGCTGGCCCGCCGCCCGGCGCTGGCCAAACTGGCGCGTCCCTGGTTTGCCGGCGGCACAATTACCTTCGCTTCGGTGCAAACCCAGCGCCATCGGCTGGCCCCGGACGAAGTGGGTTTTGAAGATGGCACGGTGAACTATCTCACCATGCCGGCAGTGGCAATTGGTCTGGACTTTATCAACCAGGTTGGCCTGGAGCTGATTCACAAACGGGTGGCCAGCCTGACCGGCTGGCTGATCGAAACGCTGCTGGCCTTGCAACATAGTAACGGCCGTTCCCTGGTCCATCTGCACGGCCCTAAAAATCTGGCGCAGCGCGGCGGGACGCTGGCCATGAATTTTTACGATCCAGCGGGACGGCCGTTTGATGTGTATCGCCTGGAACAACGGGCCAACCGGGCCAGGATTTCTTTGCGTACCGACTGCTTCTGCAATCCGGGCGCCAATGAGATTGCCCACAACCTGCCGGCGCCGGCTCTCAATGCCTACGACCAGACCGAGCCTGCACCCACTCCGGCCAGCTTTTATGCCTACATGCAGGGCCATTATGGCCGGACTGCCGCCGCCACCCGCGTCTCCATCGGCCTGGCCACCAACTTCGCCGACGTTTATGGCTTTGTGACATTTGTACGCCGCCTGTTGAATAAACCGGCGGCCGATTTCTAAGGGGGTTTGATCATGACAAAATCACTTGCTGCTTTCTATTGGTTTAAGGTAAACGGCCGTCACCGGCAGCGGGCAGAAAGCCGTTTCCCCCACGAAGATGCCCTGCCATTCCCTGATGTTGAAGATGACCGGTCGCCAGAATTCCCTGATAAGCCACTGTCCCTCTGGCGCAAATTGTGGAGCAAATTATGGACTTCGCCGCCGGCCTGATCCTGGGCATCGTCTACGTGACCGCGCCGGGACCGATCGGGGTAGAAACCCTGCGGCAGGGAATATTTACACAGGAGCAATCTAGTAATGGAAATTTATAGCCGTCGTTTTAACATTATTGGCCTGGTATGCGCTCTGGCTATAGCCCTGGTGTATACCTTTTACACCGGCCTGGGCGAGTTACGATTGGCGCAAGCCCGGCCGGCCAGCGCCGTCTACGTCGTCACCACCACCGGTGACGCTGGCCCCGGCTCGTTGCGCCAGGCAATTCTGGACGCCAACGCCAGCCCTGGAGTCGATGAGATTATGTTCAACATACCAGATTGTGCCCCAACCAGCCCCTGCATCATCAGTTTGTCAAGCCTGCTGCCGGTGATTAGTGACCCGCTGACAATTACGGGGCCAGGCATGAGCAATCTGATCATTGATGCGAACAACAATTTTCGTGGATTCAATATGGCCGATGTGCCCACCACGATTGCCGATTTGACCGTGCAAAATGGGCACACAATTGGACGCGGCGCGGGAATCCGTAGTTTCGGCGATTTGACGCTAATGCGCGTGCGACTTCTTTATAACCAGGCAGAAGATGGGGGCGGAGGCGTGTACGCGGACGAAGGGTTGACAGTAATAGAGGGATATTTTGAAAATAATACCTCGCTGGTTTTCGGAGGGGGCGTTCATGCCAATTCCTGGCTTGTGCTAGAGAACAGCGACTTTATCAGTAACACGGCAAATGCTGGCGGGGGAGTGTATAGCCAGGAAGCAGTCTCCATCACCGGAGGACAGTTCGAGCGCAATAACAGCGGTGATAAAGGAGGTGGCTTATATGCTATGGACGCATCGTCCCTGACCGGGACTGCGTTCCTCAGCAACACAGTGCAATTCAGTGGGCTTGGAGGAGGAGCGTATATTGGAGGGAATGCTCAACTAGACCGGGCCTGGTTTGAGGGCAACGCTGCTGTTTATGGCGGTGGGTTGTATGTGTGGGGTGATATTGATCTAACGGATACAACATTGCTCAACAATACAGCGCATGAAGATGGCGGGGGCGTATTCGTAATAGGGAATATACAGGGTGTACAGGTGCGGTTCGCGGGTAATGTAAGTGATGACGACGGTGGAGGAATATTGGGATTGGGAAGCATCCATCTGGTAGATTCGATGTTCACCGGCAATATAGCGCGCAACGGCAGTGGTGGTGGAATACGCAGGCCTATTCCGGCGCTTGCCTCAAGCGCTGCCACGCAAAATCCGACGCTGGCCCTAACGCGGACACAGTTCATCAGCAATACAGCGCTTTTCTCCGGCGGTGGTGTGGCAGCCTCTACCTCTTTATTAGTGAACAGCAGCACATTTGTCGGCAATGCAGCCCACAACGGCGGGGGCGTGTATCATGGGTCAGGCAGTGGTTTGGTGGTCAATTCACTCTTTGCTCGCAACACGGCCCATAACACCGCAGCCGCGCTGGCCCTGGATTCGTCCGACGTGATGGTCATAAAACACGCGACGATAATAGGTGACACCGGCCAGAATGTACCCGGCATTACCCTTAATAGCGGGTCCTTCCTGCTGGAGAATACGATCATGGCGCGGCACGCCGTAGCCATTCGCAATCTCGGTGGGGTCTTCCATCAGGATTACAATCTGTTCTATCAAAATGGCGCCAACATTGTCGGCAATTTCAGCGGCGGCGACCACAATGTCAGCGGCGACCCGAAATTTGTGGCCCCGGAAAGCGGCGATTTTCACATCGGCGCCGAATCGGCCGCCTTAGACGCCGGCGTCGCTGCCGGCGTAATGGTGGACTTTGAAGGGGACAGCCGGCCGTTGGGCAGCGGCTTCGACATAGGTTTCGACGAGGCTGATCTGATCACCGGGCTGGCCATCGCCTACTCCCCCAGCCCAACCGTGACCGTGCAGGTGCCGGTCTCGTTCACCGCCACCGTTGCCGGCGGCAGCGGGATTGCCTATGCCTGGGATTTCGGTGACGGCTCGCCGGCCGGAAGCGGCAACCCCATTTCACACAGTTATACAACCCCCGGCAGTTACACCGTGACCATCACGGCTACCAACAGTTCGGGCAGCTTATCCACTTCGGTACAGATAGAGGTAGTGGAAGGCGGTGACCCGCCCCTGCAATACAAAATTCTGCTGCCGATCATCCTGAAGTAACGCTTGGTAACAAAGTTGCAATTTGTATAGCCTTTTTAAGGAGAAAAACATGAATAGAAAAGCGCCTTTGCTTTCTGTAATAGTCGTAGTTGCGCTGATCGCTGCCGGTTTGCTGGGGTTGGCTTTTCCCATTACCAGCGTCCGGGCCAATACCATCGTGGTCAACACGACCGCCGATGATCTGGTTGTTAACGGCAACTGCACCCTGCGTGAAGCCATTATTGCCGCCAACAGCGATACGGCCGTGGACGATTGTGCCGCCGGCAGCGGCCACGACGTTATCACCCTGCCGCCGGGAATCTACACCCTGACCCTGGCCGGGGCCGGCGAAGATGGGGCACAGACGGGCGACCTGGATCTCACGGCCGACGTGACGATTAACGGCGGCGGCATCGCCAATTTCGGCACGCTGCTGCTGGTCAACAGCACCTTGAGCGGCAACAACGCCGGCGGTTCCGGTGGCGGCCTATCGACCATAGAGGGACTCACCACCCAACTGTACAACGCCACTATCAGCGGCAATACGGCCGACGCTCAGCCACGCCTTGCTGGACGGCAGCCCGGCCATTGACGCCGGGAATCCGGACGGCTGCCGCGATCACAACGGCAATTTGTTAACCAGCGACCAGCGCGGCTTCGCCCGCCCGGCCGCCGGCAGCCCGTTCTGTGACATTGGCGCTTACGAGGCTGGGGCGGCTGACGCGCCGACGCCAACACCGACAGCAACGGCCGTGCCCACAATCACGCCCACGCCGAGCAGTTGGAACTATCTACCGGTTATTGTGAAGTAAAGAAGGCACTTGGGGAACTCAGGCGGTTGATAAGTTGTGAAACGTGATCAGAGAAACGTCACGTTTCACGCCCAACCCCTTGGAACCGTAAAGACCCGACCGGAGTCCAAACCATGTCCCGTTATCTCGTCGAACAAACATTTCCTGAAGGGCTGCAACTCACCCTGGATAACGAGGGAGCGCAATTGTGTCTCAACGTTATCAGCAACAACACCCTGGACGGGGTGACCTGGATACATTCCTATGTTACCCCGGACAGGCGGCGGGCCTTCTATATTTGCGAGGCACCTTCGCCGGAAGCAATCCGCCACGCCGCCCGGCGTAACCGGCTGCCGGTAGACCGCATTACCGAGGTGCGCCTGCTCGATCCTTATTTTCTGGTTTGAAGTGGGCAGGGAATTCTCAGCTAATGAT
>JAWOIM010000234.1:0-9815 GCA_046484685.1 Chloroflexota bacterium
CCCCAAACAACCATTGCCTACCGTTAGTGTGCCTCGTTACTTTACAACAAGTGGCGATGCCGGATATGACACCGATTCATGATGACCAAGAACCAAAACAGAGGTGCTTCTGAGAGCCCTTGGTATGTTGCTCGCCGTTGTCTGGCGGTGATCAATCATTTGCAACAGGGGCCAGCAACAAAAGATGATCTGATAACGGCCGTTTACCGCCCGTTAGACCCATTGGCGACGGATCAAGTTTTGCACAAGCGTTTTGACAGTGACAAAACGCGCCTCAAAAATGGTTTAGCCATCACCGTGCAGTATGATAAATCGGTTAGGGGCTATGTACTGGGGGAGCGAGAACGGCCGTTGCTCAACCTACCTACTGCCCACATCGAAACCCTTGCTTTCCTGTCCGACATGTTCCCGGCAGACAGCCCCCATGCCGCTGAAGTTCAGCAATTGATAGACCAGTTGATAGATTGGTTGCCAGATGACCGCCAAAAACTCGTCAAGCAGTTAAGCGGTCAACAGCCAACGGCCGATTTGCGCTTGCGTGGCAGTGAAGAGATTGCCCCCGATGTATGGGAATTGGTGGTAGAAGCATGGCAAGCGAAACAAGAATTACAATTCGATTATCTCTCCAGCCAGCATGATGATGGAGTTTTGCGCCAGCACCATATTCAGCCTTGGGATTTATATTTTACAGATCGGGGACATTGGCAGTTGCGTGGTTATTGTCTGTTCAATGACGGGCCAAATGGACCTTGGCATCCCAACGACTATATTAACTACCGCTTGAGTCGAATTGCATCGGGTAGCGTGGAGATTTTGTCACGGAAACTACCGGGAGTGCGACCGAACGGCCGTCTTAAAGACGCTATTTTCGAGTTATCTCCCACCATCGCCCGCTTTGGGGTGAGCCGTCGTAAGGAGCTACGCGGCGAGCCAAAGATCATGCCGCTGGATGAGGGGTGGGTGCGCGTCGTGGGCAAGACCGATGACGTTTTCCATTTGGCGCGGAACTTGTTGTATTACGGCCGTCATTGTCGGGTGTTGGGCGGGCCGGAACTGCTGAAGGAGATGCGCGGACTGGCGCGGGAGTTGGGAGAGATGTATGGGTGATCGCAGAAGGCGATTCTTTTACGCTACCTCTAATTGAGCTTATTTCAATCGCTGAGGCGATTCTTGTTAGAAGAGAGTAGCAAACAGAGTATACATCAATTTCTATTGTCACACAATTACCTCTAATTCAGCTTGACATTTAATTCACCCCTGTTTATACTTTTCACTAATGACAAAGTACCATTTCTTAGACGAATCTGGAGACTTGGGTATTAACCAGTCCGGCACATCTTCACCATATTTCATTCTGGCATTAGTGGAATTATCTAATCGCGAGCCATTGGCTGAATTACTTGCAGTGCGTCAAGAATTAGGACTACCTTCTAGGTACGAATTCAAACATTACAAAGCCAGGCGTAGCTTGAAGGATGTTTTTTTTGCTGCTATTCAACCGCTTTCATTTCAGGTGCGTGTCCTTGTCCTTGAAAAAGAAAAGTCGCCACCTGAGTTCAAGAGGCTAGGTGGCCCAGATTTAATGGTTGAATTGTTTGCTCGCTTAGCATCAGGTATTCCTGAGTCAGAGATTGGTAATGACATACTCATCATTGACGGCGCAAAACCACAGTTAATACGGAATTTACACCGTCGGCTGTCGCAGGAGTCACGCCGTATTGGCCGAAAACGGTTGTTTAAGAAGATCGTATCACAAAACTCCCAGGGGAGTGACGGTTTGCAACTGGCAGATATGATAGCGGGCGCTATCCGGCAGCACGTTATGGGCCAAGAAAGCTGCTATTTTATGCAGATCAAAAGTAAGATTAAGGGGTATTGGCAAATATAGGTTAAATAAAACGTCCCCAACTATCCTCTTCTGAGGAAGGCCACCCTAGAGGGGTCACCTTGTCGCTGGAGACGGGTAAATCGGGCGAACCGATTTATTGACAGTAGTTATTATACCACATTTCAATCGCAAATGGCGGTTGAAAACAAGAAAAGGCTTGAGGGGGATTTCGCCGCACTACCTGTCCCACTTCCCCGGAATGGCTACCGAGGGGGAGAACGCAGGTCACCAAGCCATTTGACAACAAGCGGGGCACTTATTATCGGCAGGCATTATAGTTGATTTGGCGGAAGATTTCCAGCGCCATTAAATTTCTTGTAATTTACCGCGAGCGGGGCAAAAGACCCCACAGCAGTGGGGGTGGTTGTGTGGCAAAATAAGAGCGGTTTCGGGTTCCGGCTATGTCGGAAGGCTGGAAGCTGAGTTTAGGAGGATGGGTGGGAAGGCAGTCGCTTCCTACCCACCACAAAACGACAAGGAGCAGTTATGGTTGAATTGAATCTGGACAATATCAAATTTGGCCCATTCAAACAGCAGCCAGATGTTTTCAGCGAATATCTGGAGCAGGTGGCTAATAGACCGGGGTTAATGGGATATAAAAACACCAGTCAATATGGGGGTAAACGGGGCGAAAGTCTGTACACACACATTTTGAATGGCGTGATGCTACTGGAAGCGCTGCGCCAGCCGTTGGCGCTGTCAGATTTGGAAGCGCGGCTGCTGTTTACCGTGTTTACCATTCACGACATCAACAAAGACCCAGACTTCGACGGCGCCAGCTATGCTAAAATTGCCGTCCCCACAAATTTTGCCCAACTGGTACAAAAATTAGGACTCGACAGCTTTTTCCCGCAATATGCACATTACTTGCGGGACATTACCCACGTCGCCAGTCAACATGGCGGGCACAGCGGCGGCTTAAGTTTAACGGCCGTTCCTCACAGCGATATTTCACCTGACCGCCTCAACCAATTACTATCGCTCATCCGTGCCGTAGATGTCGCTGACCTTTCCCATACATTAGAGGAACGAACACATAAAGCTACTTTTCTGTCCTATCTCAACGCATTTGCCGACGATCACCAATACAGCTTTTTTATCCATCGTCTGGCGGAAAATCGCGGCAGCTTGACGAACATGATCCACCATGCGCTGGTGACTGTGCTGCGCCAGCAAGGGTTGCTGCCGCTGATGTTTTACCCGGACGGCGTGGTGTATCTGATGGATAAAAGCCAGACATTAACCGTAGACATTGCCCTGAGACAAAAACTGGCGCGACAATCAGCGCAGGCAATTAACGAACTGACTGGACAAGAATTTGAGAGCTTTATCGTTTCTTCCATTTCTGGCATTAAGGTAGACCAAAAGTGCTTAGAGTTGGGTATTCCCTTTGAGACATTGTGGGGCGTTATGCACGCCCGTGTTCAAAAACGCAACCTGGATCGGGAGACGCTGCTGGGAAAGATAACAGATCGTACCGAGCGCGGTTTTGAGAAAAACGAAAAGAACGATCCGCAAACGGCCGTTACCGTCCGCCAAAAACTGGATAATCCCCAAACGCTGCTACCCGCCAGCGCCGACCGCCTGCGGGATGGCGAACTGATCCGTACCTATTACATCTTCCTCAACAAACATTTCACGCAGCAGATACCCGACGCCTGGGAACATATCTACACCCTGCTAGATGTGCCCACCGCCACACGCCAGTGGCTCGGCTTTTTTGACAGTCTGTGGGACCGTCCCTACGTGCTCATGCCAGAACTGACACACAGCCACGAAACGCTCTACACCCTTATTGAGGCCGACGGCACGCGCCTGTTGGACGAAGCCGAAACGGAGGATGACAAAGCAGAATTGTTTGACGAATACCTGTCGCGCTATGGTCTCTTTGGCCCAATGGGGCAGGTGGGGTTGACGGCGAACGGCCGTTTCAGCGACTACCTGCGCGAATATGTAAGCAACGAGCATAAGCAGTGCGTCCATTGCAGCACGCTGTTCCCCACCGACAAATGGATGACCAACGATGTGCGCTCCGACATCACCGTGCAAACCTTCTCCAACCGGCTGCGCGGCGGCCCTGGCGAACCGAAGAAGCACATTTGCCGTCTCTGCCAGCTTCAGTTTTTGGTGGAGAAACTGAATTATGAAGAGGTACGCGGCGAAAAAACAATGTATCTACATTTTTTCCCATACAGCTTCCTGCCCGCCCCTTACCTGACGGCGCTGCGCGAAAACATTGACGCCATTCGCCATACAGCCGATACGGTACGCGCCCTCTGGTGCGACACCCACACAGCCCTGGTCGATCCCGGAGGTGGCATTGACCCCAAATTTGCCGTGCAGACAAAAGGCGGCAAGCCTCATCCCTATGGCGTCTACATGCCCCGCGTGCCCCGCAATACCGTGGGCAATCGCCTGATTTTCCCCCTCAATCCAGCAGGGGATAACGACAGCCAGCGCTTCCTGTTTGCCCTGTGGACTGCGTTGGTGCTGCAAAAGCATTTGGGCCTGCGCGTGATGCTGACTGAATCGCCAGTCGCTCCCTTTGTGCCGGAGGTGGAATTGTACGTAGACAACGTCGCCCTTTCCTGCCGGGGGTTGGTGGCGCGGAATGATTACGGCCGTTACGCCGATTACGATCAAGCAACCGATGGGCCGCTTGTGGCTCTGCAGCAGCAGGCCGCTGCCATTCACCAGATTGCCAACCGGGTGCGTACCGTCAGCAGCAAAGATGAGGTGCTGGCAATCGTGCAGGCGATGGCAAATGGCCCTTTGCATATTTACTACACTGTCGAAAAACTGCTGGAAGCGCGTGTGCGCGGCGACCAGAAAGCCAGCGCCCCCGAATGGCTAGAAATTCGCCTGTCGCAGCAAATTTTCCCTGAGCTAAAAATCTTAACCGAAAACAAAGGAGGCAAGTTTATGACTGAATTAAGCCAGCATTTACAAAAACTGGCCGAAATCGCCTGGAAAGGTGGTTTACGTGGCAAGACGTTGAAAAAGAATTCGCTGATGACCGCGCTCGATCACGTCTTTGTCAAATTGAACCAGCGCAGCCAGGCGTTCGATGATGAGGCGCTCAGAGCCGTTATCGCCGAAGATATTTTTGAGTACCTGGAGCGGATTGCCGATGAGCAGTACGCACCAGGCAAACGGAAGATGGGTTACGCCAATGAGTTTGTAAATTTGTTCTTTGATCAGGTGTATCACGGCGTTTACCAGAGTAACCGCGCCCGGCTGCTGGCCGATGAAAAGCTGCTGCGCTCGGCGTTTATGTTTTACATGCGCCAGCAAATCCCTGCTAAACAAAAAGAAAGCGAAGATAACCACAACGAAAAGGAGTCCTGATGAGCATCTTAAACCAGTACGCAAACCATTTTTTGTCCACTTACAGTAATTATCCACACGGCCGTTACGTCACCCTCATCGTTGCCCGCTGGATTGAAAGCGAGGCCATTTTCCGCACTGAAGGGAGCGGTGAGCCGTTGAGCAAAGAGTTTGTCTTGGCCGGGCAAGATGGCGGTGAACCCATTCAACGGGTGATTATTAGCAAACGCAAGCAAACGGCCGTTGAGCGGCGGACGGGTCGGGAACTGCTGCGGCGGCACAATCTGCTGTTTGAATCGAAGGCGGGCAGCGGCATTTGCGCCCTGAACCGCAACAACCCCTGTGAAAAATGTATGGACTGCATGATTTACGGCTACGCGGCTGGTGGCGGCGGGGCGCAAAAAGCCCGTGTCATCACCGATGACGCCTTTAGCCTGCACCCTGTCCATCAGATTTTAGGCACAAAGCAATTTAACGCGCTCTTTGACAACAGCACCATGCGCGACCCGGAAACGGGCAAAGCCTCGTCCAGCATTGGTACGGATGAGTATGTGAAGCCGCAAGCCGTTTTTCTGGATATGGAGACATTAAAAGACTTGACCAACACTGAATTCCAATACGTGTTGGGCAATATTCTGCGCAGTGCCCGCTATGGCGCTGTTTCTTCACGCATTGGCAAGGTGCATAATGCACTATTGGGCGTGGTGTTTAGTGATTGCGAACTGTTCAGCAACCTGGAACTAACGCAGGCGGCCTACGATTTGCTGCGTGATGCCAATGGCGACCTTGATTTCCCCCTGGCAAAAGAGGCGGTGCATACGGCCGTGCAAGAGGCCGCCGGGCAGTTGATGGGGCGTGTCGTGGGCCAGAAAACAGCGTTGTCTACGGCTGAGGTCGAACAACTGGTAGAAGAAATGGTGGTGTTGTATGGGGAAGAAACGACCGTTGCCAACCTGCTCCAATCCACCAGCAAAATTTATGGCCCACAGTAAAAAAAGTCCGGCTTTTGCGTAAAAGCCGGACTTTTGAGGAGGCTTGCTTATGACCCACATCTATCGCTGCCACCTGACGCTAATGGAACCAACTTTCTTTAGCAGCCAGGAGATCAGCAACTACTTCCAGACCGCGCCGCTTATCGGCAATTATGCGCTAGCTTATGCCCTGGGCCTGTGCCAGACGCCTTACTTCAACGATAACACGGTGTTGTATCGGGAGCATCTGGGTGCGCTGAATGAGCGGAACATTTACGTGACGCCAGCCACCCTTACTGCGCCAGCCCGCTTCCAATTGGCGCAGTTCAACGCCCAACCCGACGCTTATTGGTACGCCATGGCGAACAACACCATTGTTACCCGTCCCGATGGGGCCTGGACGGAAAAACAAGGGTCGGCCTGGTACGTGAAAACGAGCGCCAACGACAAGGGTAAGAAGGTGGGGCTGGAAAACCGGCCCCAGCACGGCCGTATCCGCTTTCTGGCGATTGGCAACGAGGCTGATTTCTACGTCATCAGCCGAGAGCCGTACCGGCCGCCGAGCTACATCCGGTTGGGCAAGTTTATGAGCAAGGCGCGGGTAACGGCCGTTGCCGTTACTCATACCGAAGTAGACACCCAAGCCACCGCCATCCCCTGCCTGCTCAACCCGGCCGACTTTGGCCCCGGCACGGAGTTGGTCACGTTTGACCTGGTCAATGTGCCGCCGACGCCGTTGGTGAAAAATGGGGTGGTAAACGGCCGTTGTTACCAGCTAGACAAATCCACTTACCTGCCGGTGGGGATGCGCTTTGGCGTAGAGACTCTAGCCAAGTCCTGAGAAAAAACTTATCATGATTACCCTCAACCTCACCGCCCAAAGCGAAAAACTCGCTCCCGAAAACCCCTGGGGGCTGTCCCAACAGCCCCTCTACCACCAGTGGCGCACTGCTCAGGCGCTCAACGATCCAGCCACCCACCTCATCCTCAACAGCTACAACACCGGCTCCGGCAAAACCCGCGCCGCCCTGCTACACCTCTTTGCTCTGGACAAACAGAAGCAAAATGTCTTGCTCGTTGCCCCCACCAACGCTTTGCTCAACCAGCACGCCGACGATACCCACGCCTTCATCCAGCAATACGGCCTCGATTTCCAGGTGTTTAACGCCACGGCCGCGACCAACCGTCTGCGCGGCCAGCAGCTAGTCGAGCAAGGGGATTATTTGCAAATGCGCACCGGCGAATCTCTCTACCGCCTCATCCGCAACTACCGTGAATTTTTGCCGGATGCGCAGCAGCGTCAGGGGCTTGTTCTGGTGGTCAACCCCGACATTTTCTACTATGCCCTCATGTTCCAATATGGGGCACACGACCAGCGCAACCTGTTCCAGAGTTTCCTGACCAGTTTCAGCTACATCATCATTGACGAATTTCACTACTACGATCAAAAACAGCTGGCATTCTTCCTCTTCTTCTTCAAACTCAGTCAAAAGATGGGCTACTTTGACCACGCTGGCCGTAAAATCTGCCTTCTCTCCGCCACCCCCAACCAGCCCGTTATCACCTACCTCAATCAGATATTTGGCGACAAATGGCAGCTCATCAGCCCGGATAACGAACCGCACGAAAGCGCCGCCTACCCCACCATTCCTGCCCTGGCTCCGCTCACCCTCATGCTGGACAACAGCAGCCTGCGTGACTGGGCGCAAGCAAACCATGCCCAACTGCGACAATGGCTGAATGATGGGCAAGACGGGGCCATCATCAGCGATGCCCTGCGCCGTATCAACCAACTTTACGCCGATCTGCGCTCTCCCATTGGCGCAGCCCGCATGGGGCGCATCACCGGGCCAGAACCGGAAGAAGCGCGGCAGACCGCCACCTATCGCCCGCTCATTCTGGCAACGCCGACTGTGGACATTGGCTACAATTTTGAGAAGGCAGGCAAGCAGCGCCAAAACGTAGATTTTCTCATGTGCGAAGCGCGGTATGGCGACGACCTCATCCAGCGCATCGGCCGCGCTGGTCGCGTCTTGGGCAAACCAGAAACAGAAACGCCCAGCACGGCCGTTGCTCTCCTCAACGAAAATGCTCTTGCCGCGCTACAACCCTACGCAGGTCAAACCCTCAGTCGTGTCGAATTCAAAGCCCTCATCCAGCAGCACGCCGATCATCTGCCCCACAAACATACCCTAACCGGCTACATCAAAAGCTGGGCCGTCACCGAACTGTTCTACCCCATCTACCGCGCCGACAAAATGGTGCAGCCCGACGAGCAGCCACTATTGGAAGAGCTGTTTCAAGACCTTATGGTCTTGTTCGACACCCGCAGCCGTAAGTTTCAATCTCTCAGCGCCTACTTCCGCAAGCATTATTACCGCCAGATTTGGCTGCAAAATACGCGCAAAACGATGCCCTTCAACAAAGAAACGGCCGTTCACGTCGCGGACTGGTTCACCTTCAACGGCATGGGCAGCGAATGGACAACCGAGGCCCTGCTCCCCCATCTGGCCGACGAGCGCGTCATTGGCACACCCGAACGGCAGGCCGCCCTGCGCCAATTTGTGCAAAGCCAAATCCATCTCACGAAATCCCTCTTCAATTTCCGCGACTCGTTTCAGGGGCCAACGGCCGTTATCGCCGACAAAGACAACCTGTTTTCCAGCGAATCCATCAATAAATACGACCTCTTCCACCTAGTAGAGACCTACAATGTTACCTGGTACGAAAACCGCGCCGAATTTATACGCCTACATGGGGATACCGAACTGGAAGGCAAACATTACGGTCGTCTCCACCGCCACCGCGACCCCCGCCTCACCATCGAACTCCACTATACAAGTGAACAGTATCAAGAAGAATTCCAAAGCGCCTACGAAGGCCGCCCCATCGCCCTAACCGGACTCACTCTCCGGGCCAACGAGCAAAAAGGCGACTACATTCCCCTAGAAAGCGCTATTCAAAACGCCCTCGAAGGCCAATTTCTCGTCGTCCTACTCATTCCGCCCGATATGAAAGGCTGGCCCTGGCGCTACTTACGTAACGCACCCTTCTACGGCCGTAGACTTACCATCAACTTCCCTGACCGGCACGGCGTCGAATACACTGCCTACCTCGGCACGGCCGCCTGGCTGGCCCACGCCGAACTGCAAATTCCGTTCAAGATCCGTGACCGCATGAAATCAGATGCCATCATCATCTAAGTTATGAATTATGAAGGATGAATTATGAAAGAAAACGCCCCCGACCTCTACGCCCTCATCATCCGCCTCACCGCGGCACACAACGGCCGTCTCCAAGCCACCCAAGGCCACCTCGCCCATGCCGCCTTCCTCAACATCATCGAGCAAGTAGACCCCGCCCTCGCCCAAACCATCCACGACATGAACGGCCGTAAACCCTTCACCATCTCCCCCCTCGAAGGCTTTGGTCACGGTCAACAAGGCGAACTCGCCATCACCGCAGGTCAAGAAGGCTGGTTGCGCGTCACCCTTCTTGACCCCCAACTATTTCATACCTTTATCAACTACTTCCTCCAGCCCCAAAATCGCGCGACCATCCGCTTGCAAAAACAAACCTTCCACATCAGCGAAATACTTAGCACCCTCGGCAGTCATCCCTTGGCGGGC
>JAWOIM010000237.1:0-2842 GCA_046484685.1 Chloroflexota bacterium
CCGGGCGCAGGATTTGGTGGGAGACGGGCCATCTGTCGAGCCACAAGCCATTAGTCCAGAACTCCGCAGTCCACAAATTGGTGGCCCACAAGTTAGTGGCCCACAAGTTAGTGGCCCACAAGTTAGTGGCCCAGAGATGGGTGATTTGCCACAGGTTGGCCAGGGGCAGTCGGGTTTGCAAGCCGATACAGCGGCGCGGCAGGCGTCGAAAATGAAGGCTGACCCCCTAGAGAACAACAAAAAAGGGTCAATGCCCCCGACAACCCCTTTGCCGCCGCCCGCAGCCGTGCGGCCGCTACAAGCTGCACCTGCTGCCCCTCATTTGCAGCGAGCCGGTCTGGATGAGTTGGAGATGGACCAGATGACCGGCGCCGAGGCGGCTGCTCCTGATTTGAACGGAGCTGAACCAGACGCCTCTGGTGGCGAAAACGTGCCGGCCGTGGGCCTGGAAGAAAGCCCGGCGGTGACCATGCCGGAAGTAGACGCTGCCACAGTGAGAGAGGGCGTCGTCTCCTTGTATGCCGAAGCCGATTTGGTGGAAACGGCCGTTCCCCTCCTCATTCGGCGCGAGGGGGAAGAGATGACCTTTATCGCCTACGTGCAGGAGAGTGAGATTGATGACTTCCTGGCCCGCACAGAAGAGGAAGAAGCAGGGGCCATGTTGGTTTATGTCACGGCCGAAGCAGCCGGAACGGCCGTTGATGATCCCATCCCCCTCATTTTGCAGCAGCAGGGGGAAGAACAAAAGCTGCTGGTTTACGTCGCGCCTGAATCATTGGAACATGCCTTGACCCAGGCCGAAGTGGCCGAAGCAGGGGCCGGTATTCTGGTCTACGGGGCCGAGGAAGACGCCACCTCTTTAGGCAATCCCGTAGAATTGCTGCTTAAACAGGCCGGTGAGGCCGATGTCCTGGTAGCCTACACGGACGAAGCTGCTCTGGCTAAATTGATCGAAACGGCCGACTTATACGAGATGACCCCCGTCGTCGATGATCTGGCCCGGCAGGTATACGGCCGTGTGCGCCAGCGCCTGCTCTGGGAACGAGAACGGATGGGACATTAAAATTACGAATTACGAATTACGAATTATGAAAGGCGTTTTGTTTACTACGTACTACGCACTACGCACTACGATAAACCATGTCACAACAATATCGAATTGACGAAATCGACAACGAAATAAAGAAGCTGGAAGAGAGCATCGCCAACCGTGAGAAGACGGCCGAACAGGCGCAGCGCAATATCGATCAGTGGCGCAACCAGCCCTTTATGGCCCCCCTGGTCAGGACGCAGCAGCAGGCGCTCGACGCCGTGAATCGTGCCTTGAAACAGGAGCAGCAGCGCCTGGCCCAGCTTCAACGAGAACGTGAGCAAATTCTACGCCAGATTGAAGAGTCGCGCCGGCGGGCCGAAGCGGAGCGGCGGGCTGAGCAGATGCAAAATCCGACGCGGGGTGGGCTGCTGCCGGCGACCATTTATCCCGTGGATGTGGATGGTAATCCCATCGAAACGTACTTTTCGGGGGCGCAGTCGGATCAGTTACGGCCGTTATTCGTCATGTTTAATCCCAGCGACTACACCATTGACAAAAAGAACAAATACAAAGTCAAAGGGATCAGCAACTTTAACTACAACCTGGAATTTGATTCTGAACTACAGCCGCGCACCCTTTCTCTCAGCGCCCTCTGGTTCGACACCAGCGAGACGGGCGAAGACGTACGCCGCTACACCGATGTTCTGATGAATTATGTGGAAGTGGGTGCCGGTCCGGGCATTAGCTTTGAAAAATCGGCCGCGCTGCTGCAACAGCCGCCCTACGTCGCTTTTGAATGGGGCACCTTCCGTTTTCTGGCCGTTATCACCTCGGTGGCTCTCGATTTTATTCTTTTTGACCGGGAAGGAACGCCGCTGCGGGCCAAAGCGACCGTTTCCTTCAAAGAATTTCAGCACCGCAAGATGTACGCCCGCCAAAATCCCAGCAGTGGGGGTGGTCCCGACAGCCAATTGTGGCAGGTTTCGCTGGGCGACCGGCTGGACACCATTGCCGCCGATGTCTACGGTGATGCCACCAAATGGCGGCTCATTGCCGACTACAACGGCCTGCTCGATCCCCTGGCTCTACAGCCGGGGCAAACGTTGGCTATTCCCTCCCAATGGGAGCGGTGAATCCGTAATGCGTAGTGCGTATTCCGTATTAAAGACCCGCTACGCACTACTATGAGGTAATTAGATGACCTGGCAAGCGCAATATTTTCACGGCATATCCCTTTCTGGCTCTCCGTTGGTCGAGCGCAGTGAAGAAGCGATCAGCCTCGGCTCTGAGGATGATCTGCCGAAAGAAGTCAAGGACCGCTCGCCCCAGCATATTCCCGAATTGCTGAAGCTGGGTGGGAAAAAATACGGCCGTCCGCACGGCAAAGGGGAATGGTTTTCAGCCCGCTGGCGCAAGGGGCTTAACGGGCCGGGTACGTTTCGTTTTGACTGTAATACCGATGACGGCATGCGTGTTTCTGTTGATGGGCAGCGCATTATTAACGAATGGCGTGATCAGGGACCGACTAAGGCGTCGGCCGAAAAGCAGTTGAGCGCGGGTCCCCATGAAGTAGTCGTCGAATATTACCAGGCCGGTGGGGGTTTCAAAGCCTCTGTCACCATTACGCGCACGGCCGGTCAAAGTGCGGCAGAGATTGCGGCCGCCTGGGCCAAAGTCAGCCAGACCGGCCACCTGACGCGAGGTGGTCTGGAAGCGGCCCGCCTCTACGAAGCCGACGACGATGGCCATCCCATCGACGGCATGTACGAGATTATGTACTGTATGTTTAACCCTACCTCATACAAAATC
>JAWOIM010000650.1:0-2513 GCA_046484685.1 Chloroflexota bacterium
GCCCGGGATCGGCCGTTCTGCCCGACGTTTACCGCGACATCGGCCAGCCGGTCCTGGTTCCCGGCTCCATGGGCACCGCCAGTTGGGTGTTGGTGGGCACAGAAGGTTCGATGGCCCAAAGCTTTGGCTCCACCTGCCACGGCGCCGGCCGCACCATGAGCCGCCGCCAGGCCAAGCGAGAAGTGCGGGGCCACGACTTGCGTGAAGAATTAGAGGCTCAGGGCATCCACATCCGGCCCGGCAGCCTGGCCGGCCTGGCCGAAGAAGCGCCCACAGCTTACAAAGACGTAGACAAGGTTATTGAAGTTGTTGCCGGTGCCGGCATCGCCAAAAAAGTAGCCCGCATCGTGCCGGTAGCGGTTGTAAAGGGATGAAGGACAAAGTACGAAGTTCGTCCCTCGTCCTTCGTAATTCGTAATTCTAGAGGAGGGTTCCATGCCAAGTGGAAAGGGTTTATTACAAATGGCGGTCGGTTTGATGGCCGGCATTATTGTAGGCGTGGGCGGGCTGGCGTTGACCAACCAGACACGGCCGGCAGCGATTGTGATCGAGCCGGCAGCGCCAACACCGCTGCCCACGCTGACGCCCACACCGGGGCCGATTATGGTTTATATCAATGGAGAAGTGGTGCAACCGAACCTGTATGAACTATCCGCCGCGGCGCGTGTCGTCGATCTGATTGAGATAGCCGGCGGCTTCACGGCGCAGGCCCAACAGGATGTGGTCAATCTGGCCCTCCCGCTCAGCGACGGGATGCAAATTTACGTTCCGGCGCTCAATGAACCAGGCGTCGCGCAGCCGCCCGTCGTCAGCGGCCCCAATTTGGCAGAAGGCACAGGCGGTGGTATGGTCGCTGCCGCGGAACGGGTCAATATCAACCAGGCCGACGAGCAGGAATTGCAACTACTGCCCGGTGTCGGCCCGGCCATGGCCCAACGCATCATCGAGTACCGCGAAAGCAGCGGTCCCTTCACCTCCATAGAGGAAATCACAAACGTGTCGGGCATCGGCCCCACCCGCCTCGAACAGCTAAGGGACCTCATTACCGTCGGAGAATAAATGGGACGCAGATTTTCAGGATAAACGCAGATAAATAGTAACTGCTCACCACAGAGGGCACAAAGAACACAGAGTTTTTTAGTTTTCTCCGTGCCCTCTGTGCAAATTCCAGAGAGAGTTGGTAGTTACGATAATAAAGAAAAATCTGCGTTCATCTGCGTTCATCTGCGTCCAATTCAATCATGCGAGACAATACGTTGACGGTGGCTCTGGCGCGACTGGCCGGGCTGCCTTTTTCTTTATTCGGCCGTCGCCCCTTTGTGCCGCCACGCCGGGCGCTGATATTGCAGCCCTGCTGCCTGAGCCAGGTGCTGTTGACGACGCCTCTGCTGGCTGTACTACGCGAAGCCTTTCCCGGCGCCCGCTTTGACTGGGCCGTCACCGACTGGGCGCGGCCGGCCATTGCCGGTAATCCCCACCTGACCCAACTGATCAGCCTGGGCCAGTCTCCACTGGAACAGTTGTCCTGGCGCGAGCTGCGGGCCGTGGCCCAACGGCTGCGCCAGGAAGAGTATGACACCTGCTTTATCCCCAGCCGCTCCACGCTGGCGGCGCTGCTGCCCTGGCTGGCCGGCATTCCGCAGCGGATTGGGCTAAACGTCAACGGCCGCGGGTTTGCCCACACCCTGCCGGTAACGCCGCCGGCAGCGGCCGTTCACGCTGCCGACATTTATCTCTCCCTGGCCAACGTGCTAGGCATTGAGCCGGAACGTATTCAGGGGCGCGGTCTGGAATTTTACCCGACCGATGGGGACCGAACGGCCGTCATTGCCCGGCTCGTTGAAGAGATAGACTGGCTGGGGAATGTCCCTTTGGTTATTATCCATCCCGGCGGCGGCCAGAATCCGGCCCGGCCTGACGAGCGCAAGCAGTGGCCGGCGGAGCGGTTTGCGCTGCTGGGCAGCCAGTTGGTACGGCAGCATCAGGCGCGGGTGGTGTTGGTGGGCGGGGAGCAGGATCGGCCGTTGACCCAGGCCATTCAGGGAATGATATCGACACCGGTGGTAGACCTGGCCGGCCGGTTGACGCTGGGCGAACTGGGCGCCTTGTGTGAGGTGGCCGACCTGTATGTGGGCAACGACACGGGACCAACCCACGTGGCGGTGGCCGTGGGCTGCCCGACGCTGGCCCTCTTTGGCCCCAGCGACCCGGCGCTGTCCGGCCCCTACGCGCCGCGGGGCAAGGTGGCCGCCCTACGACAGGAGAGGGAGGCCCCATTTGATTGGGATGAGGGGGTAACGGTTGAAGAGGGGGTGCAAACGGCCGTTTCGCTCTTGACGACCTGACCGCTTTTTGGTATCATACCGTTCTTGTTGGGGGCGTGGTGTAGTGGTTAACACGCCGGCCTGTCAAGCCGGAGATCGCGGGTTCGATCCCCGTCGCTCCCGTCTACTCCAAATTTTAGAAAAGCCAGAGAATGTCCTCTGGCTTTTTTGTTTTCTACGGCCGTTCCC
>JAWOIM010000392.1:0-6516 GCA_046484685.1 Chloroflexota bacterium
TTTCAATTCGTGGCTGATTACGGAGATGAAGGTGCTTTTTAATTCTTCTGCTTTACGGAAGCGGGTGATATCGCGGAAGGTGGCTATGATATTTAACAATTTTCCATCTTCAGAAAGGAGAGGTGCATAAGTTATGCACCTCTAAAGATTTGACCGAAGACGGACGACGAAGGACGGATATTAGCCCTCCGTCTTCCGTCATTTGTCCTCGGTCTCAAAATTGAACGCATGTTCCGTGATGGCCTGCTGGTTGCGGTTGTGCCAGGCTGACGAGCCTTCGGCGGGGCTGGCGCGGCGCGGCCGGCCGATATAACGCAGGGGCCAACGGTCGGCAATTAAGCGGGTGAGCCGGGGCTGCATATAAATCCAGGCGCCCATATTGGCCGGTTCCTCCTGCAGCCAAATAACCTCTTCAATGTTGGGGTAGTTGTCTAAAATGGCGCTGATTTCCTCTTCGGGGAAGGCGTAAAGCTGCTCTACCCGCACCAGAGCCACATCCAGCCGCTCCTCTTCTTCCAATAAGCGCTGCTGAATGTGGAGTAAATCAACGTGGACCTTGCCGCTGCAAAAGATAAGGCGGCGAATTTTGTCGGCCTGGGGCCGGGCCAGTTCGTCATCAAGTACCGGCTGCCATTTCCCTTCGCTAAATTCGGACAGGGCCGAAGCCGAACGCGGATGGCGCAGCAGGCTCTTAGGCGTCATCACAATCAGGGGCAGGGGATCGGTCTTGAGCAGGAGCGCCTGCCGCCGCAGCAGGTGGAAATATTGGGCGGCCGTTGTCGGGTTAGCCACCCGCATATTGGTCTTGGCCGCCATGTTTAAGAAACGTTCCAGCCGGCCGGTGGAATGGTCTGGCCCTTGCCCCTCATAACCGTGGGGCAGCAGCAGCACCAGCGATGGCGTTTGTTCCCATTTGGCCTTG
Source organism: Chloroflexota bacterium (assembly GCA_046484685.1). GTDB lineage: Bacteria > Chloroflexota > Anaerolineae > Promineifilales > Promineifilaceae > SLGK01. The sequence goes on from JAWOIM010000392.1 coordinate 923, forward strand.
CCGGAGACGACAAATTCGTCAATGATGGCCTGGGCCGTGTTGATAAAGTCACCGTATTGGGCCTCCCAAATGACCAGCCGTTCCGGGGCCTGAATGTTGTAGCCATACTCAAAGCCGATGGCCGCGTTTTCGGACAGGGGACTGTTGCGAATTTCAAAAGCGGCCTGCGCCTGGGGAATGCGCTGCAAAGGGACGTGAATTTTGCCTGTTTCCGTATCGTGCCATAGGGCGTGGCGGTGGCTAAATGTGCCTCGCTCCACGTCTTCACCGGTAAAACGGATGGCAATGCCCTCGGCCAGGATAGAGGCCAGGGCTAAATCTTCGGCGGTGGCCCAGTCGACGCTCTTCTCATCAGGCTGCTCAAATGAATGGCGGCGACGTTTCATGCCCCGCGTTAGCTTGGGGTTGATGGTGAAGCCGTCAGGCACGTGCAGCAGGGCTTCGTTGAGCTGGTGCAGGCTTTCCAGGGCCACGGCCGTTTCCACCTTTCGCGCCGCTCCTTCCGGTGGCAGGTCCAGTTGCGGTTCCAATTTGTCGGCAATTTCGGCCACTTCCAGCGACTCATACAGCTTTTGCAGCTTGCCCATGTAGTCCTGCACCAGTTGCTCCGGCAGCTCCTCCCCGATTTTCCCAGCCTCTATCCGTTGATTGGCAAAGAGCTGGCGCACGGTGGGATGACTGTCAACTTTTTGATACATCATCGGCTGAGTGAAACGGGGTTCGTCTCCTTCGTTATGACCGTAGCGGCGGTAACCAATCAGGTCGATCAGAAAATCTTTGTGGAACTTTTGCCGGTAGGCAATGGCCAGGCGCGCCACTTCAATACAGGCATAGGGGTCATCGGCATTGACGTGCACCACCGGGAATTTGAAGCCTTTGGCCAGGTCACTGGCATACAGGGTGCTGCGGGCGGCCCACATAGGCGTGGTAAAGCCGACCTGGTTGTTGGCGATAATGTGAATGGTGCCGCCAATGCGGTAACCGCGCAGCAGGTAAAAATTGAGCGTCTCGGCCACAATGCCCTGGGCAGGGAAGGAGGCGTCGCCGTGAATGAGCAGGGGCAGCGTAATCGAATGGTCGAAGCGGGGATGGCCGGGCTGGTCGACAAAGGTGCCATCGGCGCGGGCCATGCCGGCCACCACCGGGTTGACGTGCTCCAGATGGCTGGGGTTGGGGGCCATTTTGACCACCACATCAACCGCGTCCTGGTGGGCTTTCTGGTCAACGTCCAGCGTATGGCGAGCGCCGGCATGGTATTTGACGTCACCGGTCCAGCCGCGAGTATTGCGGTGGGCGTAATTGTCTTTGGGGTCTGGGTCTTTGAATTGGGTCAATATCTCTTCATAGGGCTGGTTGAGGACGTGGGCCAGAACGTTGAGCCGGCCGCGGTGGGCCATGCCCAGCAGAACGGTATAGATACCCGCTTCGGCCCCACCGCCGATCATCTCGTCAATCATCGGCACCATCATGTCCAGCCCCTCGATGGAGAAGCGGGTTTTGCCGGGAAAGATGCGATGCAGGAACAGCTCGAAGGTTTCCACTTCAGTCAGGCGGCGCAGCAGGGCCTCGTCGTCGCAGGGCTGATTGGGGGGGCGGAAGCGGCGCGTTTCGGCCGCTTCGCGCAGCCAGTCTCGTTCCTCGGCGTGGCGCAAATGGTCATAGTCATAGCCGACGGTGGTAGAGTAGATGTCGCGCAGGGCGGCAATGGCTTCGTAGGCGTTGTTGGCCTGCTGGGCCAGAGGGCCACCAATTAAACTGGCGGGCAACTGGCGCAGTTCAGCGGCCGTTACGTTATGGTATTCCAGCTTTAAAGCAGCCTCGCCCGGCGGCTCACTGCCCAGCGGGTCGAGTTGGGCGTCGAGATGGCCGTAGTCGCGGATGGCCTGGGCCAGATTGACGGCCCCCATAATTTTGTCGAGAGACAGCGGGAGGTCGGCGGGGGAAACATCTGCCGCTGCCAGCCCATCTTGCTGCCCCAACCGGCGTAATTCGCCCCCATTCTGCTCAAAAAAGCGGCGCGTTTCTTCATCCACCGCGTCGGGGTTTTGTTGGTACTGTTCAAACAGGTCTAAAATATAGCCTGCATTCGGTCCGTGAAATTCTTGCCAAAGTGTCATAAGTTTATAATTGGTGTGGTTTTTAGATTAGGAACGTGAAACGTGATGCGTGAAACGTGATGGCCAGTGACTGCTATCATTCATTGTTTGCCTCTCCTCTTTTTTCTCCGTGAATCTTCGCGAAACCTCTGCGAATCTCTGCGTTCTTACCATTGTAGCCGGGTTTTGATTTTAGTAAAACGTGGTCAGGCACAAGAATAGCTCCAGTCCATGCCCGCCGAGCGATAAATCGCCCGGCTACCAGGTGCAAGCCTCTCCGAGGCTGCCGGACTGGACAACCTTTAGCCCAACTGGGCTTCCATCTTGTAGCCGGATGGTTCACTATTCGGCGGGTCTGTTTATGGTCGGCCGTTTTTAGCCCTGCCTGGACGGTTTGCAAAACGGCCGTTAACTCACCCCGGTTTTTATCCGCAAAAATCCGCCTAATCTGCTTGCGTTAGCCAATCTGCCTTCTATTGACAAGGTACGTGAACGCTTACCTTATTATAACAGAATCTGACCCATACTTACTTAAGTTTGTCTGGGCAAAAGGAGGACGGCCAGGAAGGCAACCAGGGGCAATACGGCCGTTCCCTGCAAGGCCACGTCTAACCCTATCCGGTCGGCAATCAGGCCCAGAAAAGTGCTGCCCACGGCCCCGCTGAAAAACATGAAGCCCAGGGCCAGTCCCGACCCGGTACCGCGCCGGTTGGGTAATAGGGATTGTACCATAAGAACCAGAATGGCGTGGGGCATCCCGTTAAAGAAGCCGGCCAGAAAGAGCAGACCAAAGCGCCAGACGCCCGGCAGGGGAATGTAAAAGTAAAGGGGCAACACGGAAGCGAGAACGCCCAGCATAATGACGAAACGGCCGTTAAAGCGATCGGCCAATAAACCACCGACCACGCCCCCCACGGCCGCACCCAGCATAAATAGCCCGGAGAGCCAGCCGACGTAGTTAGGCGTATAGCCCATCTCGCTGAACAATTTGGGGGCGAAGGTCATGGCGGCAATGCTGACGGTGCTGACGTTGACAATAATCAGGCTCAGCAGCAGCGCCGTGGGCGAGCGCAACCCGTTAGCGGCGGTGGCTGCGGCCTGACGGCTGGCCAACCGGGCCGCCTGGTAGGCCGGTTTGTCCACTACCCACCGCCACGCGCTCAGGAAAGCCACAAAAGCCAGGGCAGGCAGAACCAGATATCCAGGACGGCCGTATACCTCCAGCAAAATCCCGGTAAAGACCGGCCCCATAAACAGCCCCAGTTGGCCGCTGGTGAAAAAGAGGGCGGTGGCCCGATTGCGATATTTCTGGCTGACCTGGCTGGCAATCATCGTGCCCGGCGGGTGGAAGGCACCAGAGCCGATGCCGGCCACGGTGACGGCCATCAGGGCCAGCCAATCCCCGGCCACTGCGCTCAGGCCATAAAAGAAGATGCTCCAACCCATGCCGCCCACTACCAACCAGCGGGCACCAATGCGGTCGGCCAGCCAGCCAAAGAGGGGCTGCATCAGGGCGCTGCCCACGTTGTAGAGCAGCAGCACAATGCCCACCTGGGCGTTGCTCAGCCCCAGGGCAATGGCCAGCAGAGCCACAATAAGGTTACGGCCGCTGTTGAGAACGTCGATGAAAAAATGGTTGAGCGAAACGGAGAGGTAATCTGGTTCGCGTAGAAAGTGAGTGGGGAGAGGGGTCATCGTTGCATAGTTGCAAAGTGGCGAGGTAGCAGGGTGGCAGAGTGGCAATGATGCGCTGTTACTTTGCCACTTTGCCGCTTCGCCACTGTGCTACTTAGCTTTCTCAATAGGTGTGACTCCCCAGGCCTGGTCAATAAGATACAACGGCCGTCTTTTCACCTCATCATAAATGCGCCCCAGGTATTCGCCGATAATGCCCAGAGAGATTAGCTGCACGCCACCCAGAAAGAGAACGGCCACCAGGGTCGTCGCCTGCCCGGTCAGTTCGGCGCTGCCGGTGAAAAGGCGCAGATAGATGACGGCCAGAATGGCCAGGCCGCTCAGTGTGGCCATGATAAAACCGAGGTAAGTGGCCAACTGCAAGGGAAAGTAGGAAAAACTGGTAATGGCGTCTATGGCAAACGGCAGCATACGGCGCACGCTGTTAAATTTCGACTCCCCATCGTAGCGGGCGGCCCGCTGGTAGGTGACACCCGTCTGGCGGTAGCCGACCCAGGGGACCATGCCCCGTAAAAAGCGGTTGCGCTCCGGCATCTGGCGAATGGCCTCAACCACGCGCCGGTCCATCAGGCGAAAGTCGCCCGTGTCCAGGGGGATGTCGATGTCGGTAATGCGCCGGATGAGCCGGTAAAAGGCGGTGGCCGTTACTTTTTTGAACCAGGTTTCTCCTTCGCGGCTATGGCGCACGCCGTAGACCACATCGTAGCCTTCGCGCCATTTGGCAATCATGGAGGGGTACAGTTCGGGTGGGTCTTGCAGGTCGGCGTCGGTGAGGATGATGGCCTCCCCCCGGGCATGGTCCAGCCCGGCCGTGACGGCGATTTGAAAACCGAAGTTGCGCGAGAAGCTGAGACCCTTGACCCGCTCGTCTTTTTCGTGTAGCTGGGCAATGACGACGGCTGAATTGTCACGGCTGCCGTCGTTGACCAGCAGCAGTTCCCAGCTTTCACCGGTCTGCTCCATTACTTCACTGACGCGCCGGTGCAGTTCGGCCAATACCGGTTCTTCATTATAAACGGGGGCGATGATGGAGATAGTTGGTTTCATAATAGCAAAGTTGCAAAGTGGCAGAGTGGCAAAGTTGCAGGGTTTACGCCTTGTTGCTCACTGTTCACTAAATACTGTTCACTGTTTACTGAACACTCGTTCCACTTCATCTAAAGTCGGTTTAATGGTCACCGCCGTTCCCACACTTTTCATGGCGCTGGCTACATCTTTCAGGCCGGAGCCGGTCAGGATGAGGGCCACGCGGTCATGGGGGCCGACGAGGCCGGTGCGGGCCGCTTTTTGCAGGCCGGCGTAAGTGGCCGCGGCGGCCGGTTCGGCAAAGATGCCGCTGCCCTGGGCCAGGGCCGGTATGGCGGCCAGGATTTCGTCATCGGTGACGGTGAGAAAACGGCCGTTTGTTTCCTGAACGGCCGTTAAGGCCTTGATCCGGTCTCGCGGCAGCTCGGCGCTGATGCTGTCGGCCAGCGTATGGGCCACAATGGGCGGTTTTGTGACTACATCTTCGCCATTGGCCCAGGCATCATGCAGATAGGCCGAGCCGCTGGCCTGTACCCCGATCAGTTGGGGCAGGGCGGTCAAGCGGCCTACGCCCAGCAGGTCACGTAATCCTTTATACACGCCACTGATGATACACCCATCACCCACAGAGACAAAAATATGGGTCAGCGGCATCTCGCCACTGAACAAGGAATATTGCTTGCCGAACAGGGCATATTGCATACCGAGTTGATCATACAACTCAAACGTCACCGTCTTCTTCCCCTCAGCCATGTAGGGGTTGTAGCCGGTATTGCG
>JAWOIM010000440.1:0-2574 GCA_046484685.1 Chloroflexota bacterium
CAAAAAATAACCGGGTGACAGGGGTTGCCACCACACAGGGGGATATTGCAGCAGATCTGGTGGTCAAAGGTGAATGTTAGGCCATTTCCTTTACTTTGTTTGCGTCAGGCTATTATAGACAAAAACGGCCGTTTGCTAAACCGGCCAGTTGATGACGGGTCATGGAGTGTGGTAAGCTGTGTCAGTCTACCAAGTTTATTTACTTGATAACAACCCACAGGCCCACATTGATTTTTACCGGCCGCAGTTGAGTAGTAATGGTCGGCCAATATGGAGATATGAAAATGTCTGATTTTTCGCAGGTTTTTTCAGAATTGCGGGCTATCATGCTGCCCTACGCCCAAACGCTCGACTGCACGGTAGATCAACCGGACGAGCTGTCGCTGAATACAGCCCACATTCAGAAGAACAAGCAGCCGCTCTGGTTTGGCGGTGTGCAAATTAAGAAGAACTACGTCAGCTACCACCTGATGCCCGTTTATGTAAATCTCGACCTGTTGGCTACCATCTCACCTGAGCTAAAGAAGCGAATGCAGGGCAAATCCTGCTTCAACTTTAAGTCAGGTGATGCCGCGCTATTTGCAGAGCTGGCCCAGCTTACGGAGGCGGGATTCCGCGATTATGAGGCGAAGGGCTACATCTAAACTTACAGATAGGCTATTGTTGAGAGTGAGCGATGACAGAAATACAATTGGTTATGCAAAATGGCACCCGATTTCTCGAAGGCCCGGTCGGCCAGCCGCTGCTGCATGAGGTGGCCGATGTGAGTCTGCTCATTGAGGCCAGTTTTGACTATCAGGCCGGCAGCCTGCTGCTTTATGCCGAGAATCTAACCGGCCGTTTCTTTGATCTCAGTTCACAAGAAGCGGGGACAATTTTGCAGAAGCTGCGCCAATATCAAATTCGTCTGGCTGTGGTCCGGTCAGCGGAAATAGAGCCGTTTAGCCGCCGCTTTAACGACCTCATGATTGAAGAAAAGCGTAACCGATATTTTCACCTCTTTGCCACACGCGCTGAGGCGGTGGCGTGGCTGCTTAATGAGAACGTCGCGACGCCCTGCGCCAGTTGATTGCGGCGGCGGCCCGGCTCAACGAGGATTAGAAGAGAAATGGAGATTTGGAAATTTTTCGACATCACCCACCGAGATCACCTGCTTTGTAACCCGCTTAACCCGGGCAAAATAGATGAGATGATCGGGCTGCTGCAACTGCCGCCGGACGCCCACGTACTGGAGTTGGCCGCCGGTAAGGGAGAGTTTCTGGTGCGGCTGGTTGAACGGTATGGGGTTTCGGCCGTGGCGGTAGACCTCTCCCCCTACTGCATCCGTGACATGACGCAGAAGGTAGCCCAACGAGCGCCTGATGCGGGCATACAACTCCTGGAAATGAGCGGGGCCGACTACCGGCCTCAGCCAGGCGAACAGTTTGACCTGGCCGTTTGCCTGGGCGCAAGCTGGATTTTTGACGGCCACCGCGGCACGTTGGCCGCCCTGCAACAGATGGTCAAGCCCGGCGGCCTGATTCTGGGGGGCGAACCGTTCTGGAAACAGGAGCCAGATCCGGCTTATCTAGCAGCGGCCGATTTCCAGCCGGACACATTCAGCCGCCACGTTGATAATGTTACCACCGGTGAAGCGCTGGGGCTGAGCCTGCTCTACACCATTGTCAGCAGCGAGGACGATTGGGATCGCTATGAAGGGCTGCAATGGCAGGCCGCCGTCCGCTATGGCCGGGAACAGCCCGATGATCCTGACCTGCCCGACCTGCAACAGAGGGTACAGGAGCAGAAGATGGCCTACCTGCGCTGGGGACGGGATACGCTCGGTTGGGCTATGTATCTGTTCCAGACTTAATGGGTTAGCTATGCTGCTAAGCTGCCTCATATGCCTGTCGCAGCCAACCGATTAGTTCTTCGTCTACGTCATCCGCCTGGCTGAGGCGAACGCGGTGGCTGGTAGATTTAGCCGTTGGCGGCGGCCCCGTTCTCGATCCATTTGCCACTCGCTTTGAGGCGATTGCGGCCAAGCAAGATTGGCTGGTGGAACAGGTTGCAGGTAGGGAGCGGCAATAAGCACTATTTAGGCTGTTTGTCCCTCAAAAAGTAGAGCCTCCAGCCGTTAGAGAACTCGCTTCCGTCTTTTCCACCAGATAAGCCCCAAAACAAAGCCAAGAACGAGACCAACAAGCATCTTACGCTGTTTGGCTTCCTTTTTCTCGGCCATTTGCTCTTCAGCAATTCGCGCTTCTTCTTGTAGGTCTACCTCATCCAACAGCTTTACCGTCCCCTTATCCCCATCTACAGTGAGCATCATACCCGATTGAATGCGCTCGGTAGCCATCCCCGTGCCCATCACTGCCGGGATGCCATATTCCCTCGCCACGATAGAACCATGCGCCAATGCCCCACCCACATTCGTTACCAGACCCACTGCCTGCGAAAAAAGCGGTGTCCAGGCAGGCGTCGTCGTTGTGCAGACAAGGATGGTGCCGGGCTGCATCTGATCAAACTCCTTGACTGAATGAATGACGCTGGCCGGAGCCGTGACACTGCCTGTGCTGACAGCATAACCATGCA
>JAWOIM010000593.1:0-3424 GCA_046484685.1 Chloroflexota bacterium
AAAGCGATCTAACTGGGCTTCAGGCAAAGGGAAGGTTCCCTCATATTCTATCGGATTTTGAGTGGCAATCACCAGAAAGGGTTGGGGCAGCGATTGGGTTTCACCTTCGAGCGTCACCTGGTATTCTTGCATCGCTTCCAGCAGGGCGGATTGGGTTTTAGGTGAGGCACGATTGATTTCATCGGCCAGGATAATATTGGCAAAAATAGGTCCCCGGCGTATTACAAAGTTATTACTGCTGCGGTCATAAACGTAGCCGCCGGTAATATCACCGGGAAGCAGATCGGGAGTAAACTGAATACGCTTAAAGTCAAGTCCCAGCACGGTGGCAAAGCTGCGGGCAATCAATGTCTTAGCCAGGCCGGGGTAATCTTCAAATAACACGTGGCCCCCGGTTGTCAGCACAGCCGTCAACAACTGAGTCAACAGATCCCGCTTACCAACAATAGCCCGCTCTACTTCGTCTAAAACCCGGTCAGCCCAGGCAGACACGGCCGTTATGTCTCCACTCATATTTAACCTCCAACGACAAATAAATCTTCTGACTCACTAGGTGCGTTCTAACAAATCCAGCAATGCTTCCATTTCTGGCGATTGAATAATATGGGTTTTTGCCACAGCCTGGCCGGCCCTGTCCGCATGGGTCGTTGTGCTGCGTCCCGTCTGTAAAAAGGCTTGCAGCACCGGATCAATGTCCAGTTGGCCATTGCGCAGTTTGGTGTGCATTTCGGCTATCGAATGCTGCCCTTGTTGGGCCAATACTTGCAGCGTAATATACTGCAAGCGGCGCAGCGGAATATGACCTAGCTCCGCCGAATAGCTGTTCAGTTTGAGGGTTTCCAGCCAGCCACGCACAGGCCCAATCTGTTTGTACGATTGGTAAACCGGTACGGGCGGCGAAAACTGCTGGGTCCAGGTCCGGACCAAATGGATCAGGGCGATCAGCATGAACAGGAACCAAATTTGGTCTTGGGGCAAACTACGCAGACGCAGCCCCACCGTCCAGAGAAAAAAAGCGACCTCGTCGACAATCGTTTGCACTATATCACGCAACAGCCAGGCCAGGATTAAAGAACCCAGCAGCAAAAGCAGGAGCAAAACCGGACCAAGCCAGGCGGTCCATGAGCGTTGATAAGAATGGGTGATTCTACGAAGGATTTTTTGTAACATAGCGCTTCCGTTATCAAATTCAGCCAGCCGGCCGCTCCCGACCGGTGGCGGCCACAATTTGGGTCAGGCTGTCCAGGGCCGTTGTCTCGTCGTCCGGGTTGGGGGTGTAACGGCCGTAACGAACCGTTTCAAAAAGGCGTGTTAAGGTTCTGACCGCCTCTGCCGGCAGGCCCAACTGCACCAACTGCTGCTCAAACTCACGTGCCGTCATGGTTTGGTGCCGCTCAATGCCCTGTGTGGTTCGCAGCGTTTGTTCCATGTCGGCGTAGCAGCGCAAGATCACATCGGCCAGCGGCTCTCCCTGACGCAGCGCCTTGATTGCGGTGCGGGCTTGCTGAACCACTTCGGTAAAGGGAGTCTCATCCTCCTTGGCCGGTGGCGGCAAAAACAGCATATATACCAGCCCATACACCACCAGCAGCATCGTAAAAGCCAGCAGCAGGCTGACCAGCAGCGTGACCCAGCCTGGCGGCGAGACAAACCCGTCTACCATTATAACTTCCGAATCCAGCATAAATTCGGCCGTTTCCGGATCCTCTATTTCTTCCGCTTCCTCAGGCAGACCTTCTTCTTCGACCGGGATTTCCAACTCCAGTAAAGGGGCCAGAGAGATAAAAGCCATACAGCTACCTAACAGCAGCCCGCCCAGCAAAACGATAGGCCAAACTGCACGCCAATGCTCTCTTCGTAGATAAATTAAGACAAAAAGGGAGATGAGGACAATCGCGTACATAACTAAAGGCAGTACGTTCACCTCGCCCACAATCGTATCCCGCAGCCATTCATCCGTATAGGCCGCGCCATCATCCAGCACCAACTGTGGCAAACCAGACACCAGCAGTAAGGTCAACGCAATCGTCGCCCACAGCCAAAAGGTATATTCTCGTCCTGTTTTCTTATTGGATTCAGATGTGTCGCTTTTCTCCACAATAGAAAATATAATATACCATAGCTATTTTTTAGTCTACCTTTTATGGCTCTTTGGGCACTCAGAGGGGTGACAGGCCGTGATACGTGCCACGTCGGACCCCATTTGTTATCAAAGTATAACCGGCAGCCGCTTTAGCCCGCGAAAGAGAACCCCGGCGCGCCATTCAAGCTGGTCAGTCGGCCGTGCCAGGCGCAGATTGGGAAAACGGGCAAAGAGCGTACCCAGGGCAATCTTCCCCTCCAGGCGAGCCAGGGGTGCGCCTAGACAGTAATGGATGCCCAGGCCAAAGGCCAGATGTTTGTTATCCGGACGAGTAATGTCTAATTGATCAGGGTTTGTCTCTCGCTGCGCGAGCGAGAAAACGGCCGTATCCCGATTGGCCGACGCCAGCACCACCCGCACCAAATCCCCTTTCCGTATCAACTGTCCCTGAAACAGAATATCCTCCCCCGCCCAGCGCGAGGTCGAGGTTTCCACCGGTCCATCATAACGCAGCAGCTCCTCAATGGCGCTGTCCCACAGCGTGGCATCGGCCCGCAGCAGCGCTAACTGGTCGGGATGCTGCAAGAGGGCCAGCGCCCCGTTGCCGATCAGATTAACCGTTGTCTCATGCCCCGTCACCAGCAGCAGAGCCACCATGCTCGACAGCTCCGCCTCGTTGAGCCGGTCACCCGCTTCTTCGGCCTGGACCAGGGCGGTCGTCAGGTCATCCTGCGGCCGGGCCTGACGGTCGGCAAACAGGTCTCGTAAATAGGTGACAAAGTGGCGCACCTTGCGCTTGCGGGCGCTGTAGTTGAGGCCACGACTGCCCGGTGAAATAATGGCCTGCGACCAGTCGCTGACCTGCTCCCGGTCCCGGCGCGGAATGCCCAACAGTTCACAAATGACGTGAACAGGCAGGGGCAACCCCAAATCGGCAATCAGGTCCATCTCAGGCTGTTGGGCGGCAGCGTGCAGCAGATCGTCGGTGATGGTCTGAATACGCGGGGCCAGGGCCTCCACGCGGCGGGGAGTAAACGCCTGGTTGACCAGCGCCCGCAGCCTGGTGTGGTCGGGCGGATCGGCAAAGAGCATATTCTCGTTGATGGCCCGGTAGCTGCCGGGTCCGCCCGGTTGGCTCTGGCCCTGGTGGGGATTTTTGATAAAGCGGGGATCTTTGAGAACGGCCGTTACGTCCTCATAGCGGGTGATGTACCAGATGGTACGACCGTCTGGGGCCACATGGCCGTGCACCGGCGCTTCCTGACGCATCCGGGCATAAGTGGGAAAAGGATCGGCCTTAAAACGACGGCTAAACAGATCGTATTGGCACGTATCGGCTGA
>JAWOIM010000611.1:0-4682 GCA_046484685.1 Chloroflexota bacterium
CTGTGGTGGGGATTTGCGGATAAACGTCCGTCTATACGCGGCTCGGCCGATATTTTCACCGCCTATCTCTGGCATGCCTTCAGCTTTCGCCTCTGGTATGCTGCCTGGGCCTTCCCCTGGCTGCTGCTCGACGACCGCTCCTACTGGCGGCGCGTCGGTTTCTGGTTTCTACTCACCACCCAGCTATCCGTCCTCATCTACGGTCATCTCCGCTTCTATGCCCTCGGCGGCAGCCTTGTTTGGAGCCATCTCATTGGTGTCTCCTTTACCTTTGGCCTGCCCCTTTTGCTGGCCGGTAAAAAAACAATGGGCTTCTTGAGAATTCGCGGGGATTAGTCGTATTCCGTATTGCGTGTTCCGTAATTCTTTCTGATTACGCAATACGAAATACGCACTACGCTTTGTCAACTCCCTTTCGACAAGCTCAAGGCAAACGCTAAAATCCTGAAGACCCTTATTCCTTTTACATTTTCCCCAATCCATGCTACGATCACAGGCTATGAATAGACCCGCACAACTGCGCCTCAACCAATGGGTCGTCGCGCCACCCATTTCCGCTGAAGCCAATCAACTGTTGGACCACATTCCGCCTGTTTTACGCCAGATCCTCTTCAATCGGGGGTTTGTGCAGCCGGCCGCTGTTCAGGCTTTTTTGGAAGGCCGCTACCTGGCCAGCACCGACCCCTTTCTGCTGGCCGACATGGACAAAGCGGTGGCCCGCATCCGGCAAGCCATCACCCAAGACGAGATGATCGTCGTCTATGGTGACTTTGACGCCGACGGCGTCACCTCAACCGTGCTGCTGGTACAGGCCCTGCGCGGCCTGGGCCTGTCGCGCCAACAGGTTGTCCCCTATATTCCCGACCGGGTTGATGAGGGGTACGGCCTTAACGACGAAGCCCTGGCCGCTTTGAAGGCGCGTGGGGCGGGGTTGGTCATCAGCGTAGACTGCGGCATTCGCTCGGTGGCTGAAGTCAAACAGGCCCAGGCCCTGGGGCTGGATATGATCATCACCGATCACCACAGCCTGGGGCCTGATTTGCCCCCGGCTCAGGCCATCATTAACCCCAGACGGCCTGACTCCCAATACCCGGAACAGGCGCTGGCCGGCGTGGGCATTGCCTTTAAGCTGGCCCAGGCGCTGCGCCTGACCATGCCCCAACAGGCTCAATTTGTCGATGAGGATTTGCTGGACCTGGTGGCCATCGGCACCGTGGCCGACCTGGCTCCGCTCAAGGGAGAAAACCGGAAGCTGGTGCTGGATGGGCTGGCCGTGTTAAACCAGGCTCAACGGCCCGGTGTAGCCGCTCTGGCCCAGGTGTCGGGCCTGAAAGCGGGCCGCATGACGGCCGAATCGATCGGCTTTGGCTTGGGGCCGCGCATCAATGCTGCCGGTCGCCTGGACCACGCCTATACGGCCGCTAAACTACTGGCCGCCAACAACAACATTATGGCCCAGCAGTTGGCCCACGAGCTGAACGGTCTGAACAAGAAGCGGCAGCAGTTGACGGCCGATTTGTCTGAACGGGCCGAAGCCCTGATTGACCCCCAGGCCATGATTTTAATTGCCGCCGATGAAGGCTTTTTATCTGGCATTGTGGGGCTGGTGGCCAGCCGGCTGGCCGAGCGGAATTACCGACCGGCGATTGTTCTGGAAAAAGGGGAAACGGAAAGCCGCGCTTCCTGCCGCTCTATCCCTGAATTTCATATTACCGAGGCGCTGGACGAAACGGCCGATCTCCTGGTGCGTCATGGCGGTCATGCCCAGGCTGCCGGCTTTACGGTGACCAACGAGAATTTGCAGCCGTTTACCGAGCGCATTACCGACATCGCCGAGCGCCAACTGGCCGACCAGCCCCTTTACCCCAAGATTACGATTGATGCCGAGATTCCCTTAACGGCCGTTGATTGGGCACTCCACGAAAATTTGGCCCAACTGGAGCCGACCGGCTATGCCAATGCCGCTCCCATCTTTCTTTCGCGGGGGGTCGAAGTGGTGCAGCATCGCCCCGTTGGTCGTGAAGGCAGCCATTTGCAACTGCGCGTCAGCAGCCGGGGCGCCAACGGCAGCGGCCGCATTTTACCGGCCATTGCCTTTGGCCAGGGGAGCTGGGCTACGATGATGCCTCAATATATCGATCTTGTGTATACGATTGGCGTTAACGAATGGAACGGCCGTCGTGACCTTCAGTTAATGGTCCAGGATTTACGCCCGGCCGAAGCCGTTCCTGATCTATAATGCCTCCTGCGTAGTGCGTAGGATCCTATCCCCTACGCACTACGCACTAAAAATTTATGTCTGAGATCTGGTTTATCCGTCATGGTGAAAGTGTCTCCAACGCCGATCTGCCCACCTCCCACCCGGCAGAATCTGAACTGACGCCTGAGGGCTGGGCTGAGGCGGAACGGGTGGCCCAGGCCTTTACCACTCAGCCCGATTTGCTGGTGGTCTCTCCCTACATTCGCGCTCAACAAACGGCCGTAGCCACCCAGAACCGCTTTGAGGGCGTTCCCACCGCTACCTGGCCCGTCCACGAATATACCTATCTGGCTGCCCGCCACTATGACGGCACCACCGGCAGCGAGCGCTGGCCCATCGCCATGACCTATTGGGAGCGCAGCGATCCCCACTATCGGGACGATCCTGAAGCCGAAACGTTTGCCGAGTTGGTCAGTCGTGTTTGGACCACCATCGAACGGCTGCACCAAACATCCGCTCCGTTTGTGGCCATTTTTAGCCACGGGCTTTTTATCCGGGCGCTTTTATGGGCCGTTTTGACCGGCACCCATCAGCCCGGCCCTGAGCAAATGAAGCGTTACAGCAGTTTTTGTCTGGCTGTTAATGTGCCCAATGGTGCGATTTGTCGCCTATACCTGGACGAGTCTGGGCCGCGTTTAGGCAGCATTGATACCAGCCATTTGCGTGAAACAGGATAAGTAAATCTTCACCCAGCACCCATCACGTTTCACGTATCACGTTTCACTAAGGAATACCATGACCACCGATGCTGCCCCCTACGCCGTTGAAATGCGCGGCATAACCAAACGCTTTCCCGGCGTGTTGGCCAATGACCGGGTGGATTTGCACCTGCGCCAGGGAGAGATTCATGCCTTGTTGGGAGAAAACGGGGCGGGCAAAAGTACCCTCATGAACGTGCTTTGTGGCCTCTACCACCCCGATGCCGGAGAAATTTATATCAATGGGGAGCTGGTTCGTTTTGGCTCTCCCCGTGACGCCATTCGCCACGGCATTGGCATGGTCCACCAACATTTTATGCTGGTTCCCACATTGACCGTTGCCGAAAATTTAATTATGGGCCAGCCGCTGCCCCGTTTCTGGCTGGACTATGAAGCGTTAACGACGCGGGTGGCTCAGGTAGCGCAGCAGTTTGGCCTGGCCATCGAGCCAACGGCTAAAATTTGGCAGCTTTCGGTAGGGGAGCAGCAGCGGGTGGAACTGCTTAAAATGCTCTATCAGGGGGCCCAAATTTTGATTATGGATGAGCCAACGGCCGTTCTCACCCCCCAGGAAGTAGCCGACCTGTTTCGTACCCTGCGCCAGATGGCTGCTCAAGGTCATGCGGTCATCTTTATCAGCCATAAGCTGCACGAGGTGCTGGCCATCTCTGACCGGGTGACGGTGCTGCGGCGAGGGAAGGTGGCGGCGGTGGTAGAAACGGCCGCTACCAGCAAAGCGGAATTAGCCCGTCTGATGGTCGGCCGCGAAGTTCTCTTTCGTGTAGAGAAAACAGCGTCTCAGCCCGGCCCACCCGTCCTTACGCTCAACAACCTCAGCGCCGGCAACGACCGGGGCTTACCTGCCCTGCACCGGCTTTCCCTGACCGTGCATGCCGGCGAGATTGTGGGCATTGCCGGCGTGGCCGGTAACGGCCAAACCGAACTGGCCGAACTGATTACCGGCCTGCGCCCGGCCGACACGGGCCAGGTGTTGGTAAACGGACAAGACGTAGCCAACCGGCCGGCTACCGCCTCTATCAAGCAGGGTGTGGCCCACATTCCGGCCGACCGCACGGGTATTGGCTCTGCCCCCAACCTGGGGTCGGACGATAACCTGATCATGAAGAGCTACCGGGAGGCACCCGTCAGCCGGGGCTGGTCGCTCAACCTGGGCGAAATCAAGCGGCTGGCCGAGGATCTCATCCAGCGCTTTGATGTCAAGACGCCCCATATCAAGACGCCGGTACGCCTGCTGTCGGGCGGCAATTTGCAAAAGTTGATTTTGGCCCGTGAGCTTTCCCGCGAACCGGTCGTCATTGTGGCCGTCTATCCCAGTCGGGGCCTGGATGCAGGGGCGATTGAGGCGGTCCACCGTCGCCTGATTGCCGAACGGGATCGGGGATCGGCCGTTTTGCTTATTTCTGAAGATTTAGACGAACTGCTCTCCCTGGCCGACCGCATCGCCGTCATGTACGAAGGTCGCATCGTTGGCGAAGTGCCGCCTGATGACGACCTGGTTGATGAGATCGGGCTAATGATGGCCGGCACAGCCGTCTAAGTAAAAATAACCGTTCAGACCTGCGAGGTTTTTGAATTATTACGTTAAATTTGCACCAGAGGTAGAAACCTCGCAGGTCTAAAATCGCCAGACTCCAATAAGTAAAAACAAGGCTGAGGGCGTTATTTCCTAGTTCCTCGGGAACGAGGATTAAATAACCTATGGA
>JAWOIM010000639.1:0-4945 GCA_046484685.1 Chloroflexota bacterium
CTCGCCGGAAATGCGCGAACTCTGGCAAAAGGCATGAGCATATTATTGCGTATTGCGTATTGCGTATTACGTAGCCAATCGTTACGAAATGCAAAATACGCCATACTTTTTCTACTGTTTCTAACAGCCTGCACTACGTCACTGCCGGAAACGGCTCAACGTGGCCCCATTACGGCCGAACTTAGCGCCGATGGCGATACGCGCAGTCTGACAACCGACGCTACCACCGTGCGCGAACTGCTGGCCGAGGCCGAACTCTCTTTAGGGGAGTCAGACGAAGTAACCCCCCCCCTGTTCACGCCGTTGAGCGACGGGATGCGCGTCACCGTGGTGCGCGTGCGGGAAGAGTTGGTGGCCATCCCCCAAACCATCCCCTTTGAGCGGCGCGTTGTGCGTAATGAGTCTATGGCTGCCGATGATCCCCCGATTATTGTGCAGGCAGGGCAAGCCGGCCTGCAAGAAGTGACCACCCGCATTGTTTACCGGGATGGGCTGGAGGCGGAACGATGGGAAACGGCCGTTTCTGTCATTGATTCGGCCCAGGATGAAGTGGTGATGGTGGGCATGGGCGCCGGCCGCAGCAACCTGGCCTTTGCCGGCAACCTGGCCTATATGAGCGACGGCGCGGCCGTTATTCTGCGCGGCAATACCGCCTTCCCCGAGCAACTCAACACCGACGGTCCGCTAGACGGCCGTGTCTTTGAGCTTTCCCCCAGCGGATCTCACCTGCTTTACAGCCGCGTCCTGGCCGGCGAAACCAGCTTCAACAACAGCCTGTGGCTGCTCAGCACCGAACGCGGCGCGCAGCCGCAGCCGCTGGGTGTCAACAACGTGCTGTGGGCCGGCTGGAACCCCGCTCAGCCGGAACAGATAGAGATTGCTTTTACTACGGCCATCTCCACCACCACGCCGCCCGGCTGGGAAGCCAACAATGATTTGTGGCGAGGGACGGTTGATCCCGACGACCCTGACGCTTTTGCTCCGGAACAGTTAATCGAATCTTATCCGGCTACCTTTGGCTGGTGGGGGGGCAATTACGCCTGGGCACCAAACGGCCGTACCATCGGCTACAGTTTTGCCAATGAAGTGGGCGTACTGGACCTGACCGCCGACATACCGGTCCGGCGCGTGCTGCACCGCTTTCCCGAATACAATACCCTGGCCGATTGGGTTTGGGTTCCCACTCTCACCTGGTCGCCCGACGACCGTTTTTTGGCCTTTCCCAGCGCGGTTGAGGCCAACGGCAGCGAGCTGCCCCGGTTTGACGGCTGGGTGTATGATGTGGTGACGGGGGTAAACGGCCGTTTTGTAGAGCAGGCCGGCATGTGGGGCCATCTCCACTGGGCACCCCGTTCCGGCGACGATCTGGCCAACAGCCATATTGCCTTTTTGCGTACCAGCAACCCGCTCGACAGCCTGCGCAGCAGTTATACCCTGTGGCTGATGGATCGGGACGGCAGCAACGGCCGTCAAGTTTATCCCCCGCCCGGGGAGAACAGCTTCTTTCCTCAAGATCCTCATTTTATGAGTTGGGGTCCCACAGGACGAGATATTGCCTTTATTTACAATGATGCCCTTTACTTGTTCAACCTGGATAACAAAGAAGCCAACCGCGTCACTCAGGATGACGCCCGCAGCAGCCACCCCACCTGGGCACCCTACGGCGCGGCCATCCCGGCCAATCTGCCCGCCACCCGCCCCGATGAGAATCCGGTACCGCCGCCTAATCCCGATCTCCACAGCGATATAGAACGACCTGAACCAGAAACGGACTAACCTATGAGTCCACTGAAAAAACCGAGTTTTTGACGAAATGTAGCCCAATGACCAGAGTAGTTCACCATAAAAACTCGGTTTTTGGCCCTTTTTTAGTAGAGTCACCTATGCCCAACGACAAGCCATTCCAAACCGTCCATTCCCAACTGGCCTGGTCCTGCCCCTGGTACGCTGTGCGGCAGGATGAGATTATTTTGCCCAATGGGGAGCCGGGCGTCTACAACACCATCACCAAGCCGGACGCGGTCTGGATTGTACCCGTTACCCCTGACGGAGAGATTGTGCTGCTCTACCAGTATAGGCACACAATTGACCATTGGTGTTGGGAGGTGCCGGCCGGCAGTGTGAAAGCGGGAGATAGTTTGGCCGAAACGGCCGTTACCGAACTGCGCGAAGAAGTGGGCGGCACGGCCGTTTCGCTCCAATACATCAGCCAGTTTTACCCGGCCAACGGCATCTGCGATGAAGTGGGCCACATCTTTCTGGCTACCGGCGTTACCCTTGGCCCCACCGCCCACGAAACGGCCGAAGTGATGACCGTGCACACCCGCCCTGTTTCGGCCGTTTTGCAGATGGCCCGCAGCGGCCAGATCAGCGACGGCCCGTCGGCGCTGGCCCTGCTGCTGTGCGAACCTTACCTGTCACAAATTTTTAACCACGGATTTGACGGATAACAGGGATCAATACGGATAAGGCCAGTATAAATCAGAAAAAATCTGTGTCTTTACTGAAAAAACGCAGAGAAACAGAGAAGCAGAGGATTCTCTCTCAGGTAACTCTGCGCCTCCGCGCCTCTGCGTTGGCTTTTTTCAGTGGTTAAATCATTCAGAGGTAGATATTCAGTAGGGCAATAGTGCCCTAACAACCATTGGTCAACGGCCGTTTTCCCCTTACAATAGCCCCCTATGACAAACAGGTATCAAATTCTGACAATTGCAGGGCTGGTAACGGCCGTTTTTGCCCTGCTCATAATGGGGGCACTCCACACCCGCCAGCAGGTGCTGACCCGTGGTCTTCCCGACGGCCTGCCTCCACCCATTCCTCAGGCCGGCATACAGCCTGGCCTCAACGTCAACCTGGCAGCCTATGATGACCAGCAGCTTGACGAGAACTTAGCCCAAATCAAATCGCTGGGTGTAGATTATGTCAAACACTCCTTTTATTACGACGAAAACTTTGATTGGACCGAGAGTGATAGACTGCTAACGGCCGTATTCGACCACAACCTCACTCTTATTCCCCTGCTCGACGGCAGCCCCCATAACAACTTCGCCCCCGTGCCTCCAGCCGATTTTGCCCGCTGGGCCGGGGTATTTGCCCAACGCTACAGTGGCCAAATACCCGCCTACATCATCTGGGACGAACCCAACATCAACAGCCACTGGGGTGGGCAGCCGGTCAATGCCGCCGAGTATGCGGCCCTGCTCAGCGCGGCCGCCGCTGCTATTCGCGCCGCCGACGGCGAGGCCCTCATCAGCGCCGCACCCCTGGCCCCCACCATCGAAACCGGTCCCCAAAATCTGGCCGACCCCCTCTATTTGCAGCGCCTGTACGAGGCGGACGCGGCCCACGCTTTCGATATCGTTATGGCCAAACCGTATGGCTTTGCGTATCCGCCCGACGACCGGCGCGTCGATCTGAACGTTACCAATTTCAGCCGGGCTATCCTGCTGCGTGAGGTCATGGAGCGCAACAACGACGGCCATAAGCCGATCTGGGCCGGCAACTGGGGCTGGAACGCGCTGCCTGAGGGCTGGCGCGGCCCGCCTTCTATTTGGGGTGAAACGACGCCTCAGCAGCAGGCCGCCTGGAGCGCCGCCGCCCTGGAGCGGGCGCGGCAGGAGTGGCCCTGGATGGGTCTGATGTTCCTGGAAAATTGGCAGCCGGGCAGCAACGAAGCCGATCCCCGCTGGGGCTTTAGCATTGCCGGCCGGGAAACGGCCGCTGCCCTGCAGCAAACGCTCGACCAGTGGGATGCGGCCGTCGCCTACCCCGGCTTTCACCTGGCCCGCCCCGACGACCCGGCGCAACAGTTCCGTGGCAACTGGCGCTTCTCGCCCGAATTTGGGGCCGACATCAGCCAGTCAGAGCCGCCCGACAGCGTCACCTTCACCTTTTGGGGCACCGACGTGGGGCTGCGCGTGCGCCGGGCCGACTTCCGTGCCCGCCTCTACATCACCATCGACGGCCATCCGGCCAACGCCCTACCTCAGGACGAACAGGGCAGCACCCTGATTCTGACCAGTGCCGACCCCCACGAGGATACCATTAGCCTGGAATGGGTAGCGCGTGGCCTGGAACCGGGCGTCCACACCATGACCATCGTGGCCGACCGGGGCTGGGACCAGTGGGCGCTCAACGGCTTTAGCGTCGTTTACCGGCCGCCGGACGCCTCCTATCGGTGGGGGATGGCCGGGTTAGGGCTAACGGCCGTTCTTGCCCTCCTGCTCGCTTTTAGCAGCACCAGACAGGCCGATTGGGGGACCTGGGGTGCGCGATTAGAACGGGCATACGGCCGACTCTCGGACTACACGCAGCTACTGCTGACTGCGCTGGCCGGGGCCGTTGTGGCCCTCACCGGCTGGCTGACCTGGGGCAGTGAAGCAGCCGGCCTCTACCGCCGCCTGGGGGATGCGGGGCAACTGGCTCTCACCGCCGTTACCGCCTCCATTTTTTACGTAGCCCCCAGTTTCTACGTCTATGCCCTGGCCCTGGTAGCCCTGCTGCTGCTGATCCGGCTGCGACCGGCCTGGGGCCTGGTTCTGATCGCCTTCTGTTTCCCCTTCTATGTGCCGGACGTGACCAAGCCCATTTTCAGCTACCGCTTTTCGCCTGTGGAGGTCTTCACACTCGTCACGCTGGCGGCTTATTTACTACAGGCGCTGCCGGAATGGGCATCCCGGTATTCAGTAGTCAGTAGTCAGTATTCAGCAAACAGTGAAGAATACGCACGACGCACGACGCACGACGCACGACGGCCCAACCTACATATGGCCGATTATGCCGCCGCTGCCTTTTTGCTGGTGGCCACCCTGTCTCTCTTTTTTACGGAGCGGTTGGGGCTGGCCTTGACGGAGTGGCGGGTGGTCATTGTAGAGCCGCTCATCTTTTACTTTTTGCTGCGGGCCATTCGCCCCAGCGGTCGGGAAATGTGGCGGCTGCTGGACGG
>JAWOIM010000698.1:0-5306 GCA_046484685.1 Chloroflexota bacterium
CATAATGGAGATGGCCGCTAAAAACTTCATCCACCCCGTTGTGACCCAGCCACTGGCTGCCGGCCACCCAATCGGGCAGCCGGCCCATTAAAAATTGGGCCAGGCTGATAGGATAAACACCCACATCCCACAAACAGCCGCCGCCATATTCAGGCACCAGGCGCACGTTTTCGGGGTCGCTGGTAATGTCAAAGTTAAAGGTAGCCCGCACCAGGGTGATTTCGCCTAAACGGCCGTTACGCACCCACTCACCCACCAGCTTGGTCTGCGGATGGTGACGATACATAAAGGCTTCGGCCAATACGCAGCCGCTGGTTTTGGCCACGGTTATCATCTCATCTATTTCAGCCAGGCTGAGGGCAAACGGCTTTTCACACAGCACGTGTTTACCTGCTTGCATGGCCTTAATGCTCCACTCGGCGTGCAAATGATTGGGCAGGCTGATGTAGACGGCATCAATCTCGTCTGAGTCCAGCATCGCCTGATAGCTGCCAAAGGCCCGCGGAATGTCCCATTTGGCCGCATAGGCCTCGGCCGAGGCCGGGGAGCGACTGGCCACGGCTACCATCTCCCCTCGCCCCGAATCACGTATCGCCGGAATCAGCCGCCGGTTGATATTGGCCGTCGAAACCAGGCCCCATCTTACTTGTGTCATTGATCGCCTCCTTGGCAAGGATGAATGATGAAAAATCGAATGATGAAAAACGCTGACCCATTTTTCGGGATCATGGTGAGGGTGTTAAAGACTCCAGGGCCATCAGCGTTTTGGCTTCGCCAGGCCGGGACTCTAGCGCTCGGAATTGGGCCAGCGCCTGTTGCAGTATTGAGCGTGCGGCTGTATGTTCATTGGCGTAACAGTGCATACGGCCGATACAATACAACATTTCCGCTTTTTGCTGCGGGTCAGTTTCCTCGGCCAACAGGGCAAACGCTTTCTGATAATGGTCTTTGGCATGTTGAAAGTCGGAGCGTGTTTGATAGAGCCAGGCCAGCCGCTCATGCAAATCCACACGAACATGGAGATCCCCTTCATGAACGGCTTCATGCTCAGCCAGCAAAGCGGCATACAGATCAACCAATGCCTGCCATTCGGCCAACGATTCATAGGGTAACCTAGCCTCATCATCGGGCATAGAGCGTACTTGGGAAACGATTGTTGGCGCTGGTAGTTCCGGCAGACGCAAATCAAACACCCCGCTGTGGCGGGAGAAGAAATTGGGGGCTTCTGCGGCCAGTTGGCCCCATAAATGACCGGGTATCCAAAAGATGTAGGTGAAAGGATAGGCTGCCAGTTGGTCCCGCTGCCGGTCCAGCCGCCTGGCTGCGTCCGGCCACGCCGCTTCCAGACCGTAAACGGAAACAATCGCCCGTTCGGTCTGCGCGGCGGCCGGCAATTGGCGTACAAAAGCGGCCAGGCCGGCTGTCTCTGGGGCAATGGTCTGTTCGTGGAAGGGCAGTGGGGTAAGCCGGCGGCACAGATCGGCCACCAAGTCGCGGCGAGCGGTGACATTGTTATAGAGCGCGATCAGAAAAAGTCCGTTTTGAGCCAGACGAACGGCCGTTACCAGCTTCTCAAATTCACGCCCCTTCAATAGAGAGAACAAGGCATCACTCATGCTTCTGTCGCTCCAGTAATTCCACAACCACCGGGTTTACGCCACCCCAAAAGCCACGCTTGTTCTCATATTCCAACAGGCTGCCGTTAAAGAGCAAATCCAGCACCGCCTGGCTGGTATCGTCCAGGTCTTTCTCCGGATCAAGGTATTTTTGGCGCAGCAGATCAAGCTGCTCCTGTTTCAGCAAGGCCTGGTAATCATTGCGCATGGCCATGCGTGCCTCTTCCAGGTGGTCGGCCTGTACCGTTTCCGCCTGATCAACAATGGCATTGAGCACGGCCTGTTGGCCCAACTGAATAAACGATTTCAGATGGCCACCCGACCAGCTAATCAACTGATCTTGGACAGTTGGGGCAAACAGGCGCGACGCTACCCGGCGTTCTAAAATGCCGCGCATCGTTTGCCAACCCACCGGATCACGGTCACCGGTTCGCGTCTGCAAAGCGACGTTGGGCAGCAAATAGATACCATCAAAAGCCTGCTTGATTTCCGAAAAATTATTGTGGTAGCGCATGGCCACAGGAAAGGTGTAAATCACGGTGGGGTATGGGGCTGTCAGGGTACGGGCATGTTCCAGGAAAAGAAGGCGCGTACTTTCCAGATCAAATTTGTCCAGGTCTTCAACAATGAGCAGCAACCTGCGGCCCAACTTTTGCTCTAAAAGATGGGCCAACTGCTTGCTGTTCTCCAATATCTCGGCCACCCGACTTTCAAATTTTTCCGTGATCCGGTTGCGCGTGTAGGATTCAGTGCCGATTTTGGCCTCTAAATCGGCTACCAGTAAGCTGAGTTTGAGGGTAAAAGTGGTCTGCGTATCGGCCGTTACCATTTCCTCCCCAAACAAGAAGCGACGTAAAGGAGTATAAATGTGCTCCAACAGCTTCTCCCAGGCGTCTGTGACCACCCCGGTACGGGCCAGGGCTTCGGCCGTGGCCTGTTTTAGAAGGGAGAGGTAAATGGCAAAAACCACTTCAATATGACTGGCCGAGGGGCTTTTATAAATCTCGTACAGCGGGCTGAAAATAGAGAGATAGGGGCCGTCTAGCAGGGTACTCAAATAAGCCAGCTCTGAGGATTTGCCGGCACCCCGATGACCGACAAAGAGCAGTTTTTGCGGCCGGCCGCTGCCGGCCGTTATCTGCAAATGGGCCTGTATTTTTTTGACAGGTGAATGGGGGCGCGTTACAAACAGCCGGTCCACCTGCTCCCGCGTTACCGGGCGCAGCGGATCCAGCTCATTAAAAGCATCGGCTAAGGTTTCGGCCGGCATGACTTACTCCGTTTACAATCCCTTTCTTCCTTCAAACCAAGTATACTATAAAAACGTAAATCTTGTACAATACATAAGAATTCCCCATGGACGCGGCACACTATCGTCCACCCCTGATTTAATCAGGGGCCGCCGTCCATCGTCTATTTTCAAAGGAGTTCAACATGGACGCAGCATTCATGGTCTATGGTCCGTCGTCCATGGTCTATTTTCTAAGGAGTTTCCCATGCCCCTGACCTACAGCCGTTACCTAAAAATTAGAGAACTGCTTGCTCTGCAACAGCCTCGTTCAGACGAACCCGAACATGACGAGATGCTCTTCATTATTATTCATCAGACCTACGAGTTGTGGTTCAAGCAGGTGTTACACGAAATTGACTACGCGAAAGATTTGCTCGAACAAAACGATACCCCTCGTTTGCTGCATACGCTCAAGCGGGTGCTCACCATTCTTAAAACATTGGTGGGCCAGGTAGACATTTTAGAAACGATGACCCCTCTTGAATTCCTTTCCTTCCGCGATTATCTGGAATCGGCCAGCGGGTTTCAATCTTTTCAATTTCGGGAGCTGGAATTTGTGCTGGGCTACAAGCGGGAAAGCCGGGTACGCCACTATCCAGGGGAAAGCCTGGGCCGGGCGCGGCTGGAAAATCGTTATGTACAAGATACCCTATGGGACAGCTTTCTCCATTTTCTGGTGCGCGAGGGATATGGGGTGCCGGCCGACCAGTTGGCGCGAGACGTAACGCAGCCGGTGCTGGCCAACGAAGCGGTACAACTCATTCTTATCGACATCTACCGCCACAATCCGCTGCTGGCCGATGTTTGTGAGCGGCTGGTGGACCTGGATGAAGGTATCCAGGAGTGGTGCTACCGCCACGTCAAAATGGTGGAGCGGACTATTGGCAATAAAAAGGGGACCGGCGGCTCCAGCGGCGTTGAGTACCTGCAAAACAGCCTGGGGCAGCCTCTCTTCCCCGACCTGTGGGCCATTCGCACGCGCCTGTAAACTGGAAGAATGATACTGGCGCTGGCCCGATCCCTCCTTCACTGCCTACGGCCGAATTCCAGCCGACCATACACCACCACAATAATGAGCAGCAAGAGCGTCATTCCCCCGATAAAAATCCAGGTCAGCGGGTTGCTTTGGTCAAAATCAGCCCAGGCACGGACCACGCCCCACAAAATCAGAACCAGGCTGAGCGCCTGGCTTTCCAGGCCGATGCGGGCCGCCTGCCAGCGGTGATCTTGGGCAATGCCCAGCCACAGCACCCCCGGCAGCGCAAACCAGCCCCCGCCGATGCGTGCCGTCAGCGGGCTTAACGTCCAGGGCCAGATATCAATCATGAGCGAGGGAAAAACGAAGAGCAAAATACCCGTTACCAAAATCACAAACCCAAAAACGCCCATAATCCAGCGGGCTGCTGCCGGCACGACCATATCGCCGGCATCCGGCAAGCCGGTATCCCGCTTCCGATTTTGCCACCAGGCATAAAAAACGAGGAAAGGAGTAACCGCGTACAAAATCGCCCAAACAAAGAAAGCGGGATGGGTATGGTTAAAATTCGGCCAGTGCAGCAGCGTGGCCAGCGTCATAAAGGAAGCAAAGGTGGTCACGGGCAGAAAGCCGACGGCAATATGGTGCCATTTTTCGGCCAGCGCCGACCGTAAAAAAAAGTAGGCCCCGCCCAGATAACCGGCCCCCATCAGCAGCGGCGTCATACGCGGGCGGATGGTCCAGGCAAACATCTCCTGCGTATCATCCGGCCAGATATAAAGCAAGATAAAACCCAAAGCCAGGACGGGCACAATCAAACGGGCCAGCCAGCGAGTTAAGGGTAAAATCTGATCATCACGAATAGGATCGTTCGGCAGACGTACCGGATTGTTAGAGCTGCTCATAGGGAATTCCTCCTGTGGCGTGGATGTACAATTGACATACTTTATTCTACTCTAACAAACTGTGACGATACGTCAAACAAAGTGTCTTCATTTATGGCGGTGCCGTAAAACGGGTTCATCTGGACTCGTTTGCTGCTCGATAAAGGCAATGAGTTGGGCGACAGAAGCAAAGCTGACCAACTCGCTGCCGTGGGTTTCTTGCAGGGAAGCCCGCCAGGGCGTATTTGCATCATCGCGCCAGAGGCGAAGTAGATAGGCCTGGTAATTATTCTGCGGACCGGATAGCATAATTAACTCCTGAGTAAATAGGACCGAGGACGGACGACCGAAGACGGAAGAACCTACTCCGTTATCCGTCCTCGGTCGTCCGTCATTTTCATTCATTTGCTGGTGCGCCGCAGCCCATGTTGTCTCCTTACTGCGCCGGGATGGTTTGCAGGTAAAGCCAGATAGCCTGCACCTCATCATCACTCATAACGCTGTAATATTGCCAGGGCATTTCGGTGCTTAACTGCCGG
>JAWOIM010000702.1:0-3874 GCA_046484685.1 Chloroflexota bacterium
ATGGTTGATAGCCATGTCATTGTTAGGGCATAGTACATAGTGCGCATTTTTATCTACCGACACCGTACTATAGAAACAGCAGATGTTTGAACAAGAGTTGCGCCTATTTATCATCGCCGATGATCCGCTGGTGCGAACCGGATTGGCGGCGCTATTGGCCGAACAGCCCGGCTGTATGGTAGTGGGTCAGACAGCCAGCGGCGAAGAAACGGCCGTTCTGCTGGACAGTTTCCGGCCGGACGTCATTATCTGGGATATAGGCTGGGCGGTGGAGCCGGACCTGACCTGGCTGGACGATCGGCCCGCAGAGACGCCTCCGCTGCTGAGTCTACTGGCGGAGGATGACCGGGTGTCTGAACTATGGGCAGCCGGTGCGCGTGGTTTGTTATGGCGCGAGACTGATGGCGAACAAATCGCCGCCGCCTGCTTTGCCCTTAGTCAGGGATTAGCTGTTCTGGACCCGGCGTTGGTCGATCTGCTTCTGCCCCATCCGGATTTACTGTATACACCGGAAAGTGACGCATTGCTCGAACCGTTAACGCCCCGTGAGCATGAGGTGTTGCAACTTCTGGCCGAAGGATTGACCAATAAGGCCATTGCCCACCAATTGGCCGTCAGCGAACATACCGTGAAATTTCATGTAACTGCTATCTTGAGCAAACTGAACGCCCAAAGCCGCACCGAAGCCGTGGTTCGTGCCACCCGGCTGGGGTTGTTCATCCTGTAACTCGCTCGATCATTTTTCTCACCGGAACACACAAACCTTTTCACTTCTTACTTCTTGCTTTTCACTTTTCACCTTTTACCTCTCCCCGCCCCTACCCATTCTTCCAGGTTGCTCCTACCCACTTTTCCGATCTCCACCCCCGTCATTTAGCGTAAACTACAATCCTAAATAACCAGAGCTTTTTGTTAATTTTTACGGAGGATATGATGAAAAACCAATCAATTTCTGCTGCTTTGGCCGAGGCGATTGAGGCAGCCAGTCCCGCGACAGTGCGGATTGAAGGTCGACGCCGTTTGCCGGCTACCGGACTTGTTTATGGCGAAGATCTGGTCGTCACGGCTCACCATGTTGTCAAGCAGGATGAGAATATTGTAGTTGGTCTGGCAGACGGCCAGGCTGTCAAAGCAAACCTGGTAGGCCGCGACCCAACGACCGATCTGGCTGTGCTGCGGTTGGATGGTGCCGCCCTGACGCCGGCCTCTATAGCCGACGCCGGTACCCTGAAGGTCGGCCACCTGGTGCTGGCCCTGGGGCGGCCGGGCCAAAATGTCCAGGCCACAATCGGTATTATCAGCGCCCTGGACGGAAACTGGCGCACGGGTGCCGGGGGCCAGATTGATCGCTATTTACAAACTGACGTGTTGATGTACCCTGGTTTTTCTGGGGGACCGCTGCTCAATGAGGCCGGTGAGATTTTAGGCATAAACAGCTCGGCCCTGAGACGGGGCGTCAGTCTGACCATACCGATGACCACAGTGACCGCCACAGTAACGTCACTGTTGACCCACGGCCGTATCCGGCGTGGTTATTTAGGCATTAGCACCCAGCCGGTCCGGCTGCCGGAAAATATCAAAGCAGCGGTAGGCCAGAGGAGTGGTTTGCTGCTGACTGGGGTGGAAAGCGACAGCCCGGCAGAAAAGGGTGGGCTGCTGTTGGGTGATACCATTATTGCTCTGGCCGGTGGTCAGGTGCGTCATCATGATGATTTAATGGCGCTGCTCATGCCGGACCGGGTGGACACGGCCGTTCCGGTTACCATTGTGCGCGGCGGTCAGGTCCAGGACGTAACGGTGACGGTGGGTGAACGGTAAGCGGTAAACGGTAAGCGGTGAACGGTGAACGGTAAACGGGACACGGATAACGGATAACGGATTACCGTTCACTGATCCAGCGCCAGAAAGCGCTCCATCAGTTGGGCACGCCAGGCATAACGCAGCCCTAAAGCCCACAGCGCGGCCACCGATCCCAGGAAGAGGTAATCGATGATAGAAAGGGGGATGAGGTCGAAAAAGCTGCGTAATTGAGGAGTGGCCAGCACGATGCCAAAGGCAATACCTAAAAATAGAGCCAGCCGAAACGGCCGTTTATCCCCACTCAAGGCACTGCCGCCCACCCACCCCTCACTGGGTGGCTCTACAAAGGGGACCAGCAGCAGACCGCAAAAAATAATAAAAGTAGTCAGAGCAGCCTGGGCCACAATCAGCGGGTTGGCGGGAATGGCCGGCTGCCCTATCAGTAGTTCGCGCACCGTAAAGGCCTCATGGGCATAGAGGAAATAGACCATGTAGACACCCAGAGCCACCGTGCCCAGCGAAATAGCGGCCGGGACTACAAAATGGACCAATTGGCGTACCAGCCGGTCCCGGTGTGGCGGCATACCGGGACGTGCCCAGGCCGCCAGAGCAAAGGCCGGTATGCCCACCGTCCACAGCGTCAGCATGGCGTTGTGTTTGGGAGTGAAGGGGAAACCGGCCGCCACGGCCGTGGTGATAATCAGCAGGGCTGCATACAGCACCCGCGTCAAAAACAGCTTGAGTACACCCTGCATGCCGTTGATAATGCGCTGCCCTTCCTGAAAGGCGTGGGGCAGGGCGCTAAAGGCATCTTTTAAGAGAATAATATCGGCCACCCCTCGCGCTGCCTGGCTGCCGCTCTCCATGGCAATGCCTAAATCGGCCCGCTTGAGGGCCAGCACATCATTCACCCCGTCCCCGATCATGGCCACAAAACGGCCGTTTGCCTGCAATAACTGGACCAACTCTTCTTTTTGATGGGGGGAAATGCGGCCAAAAATAGAAGCTTCGAGGGCTGCCTGGCTGCGTTCTGCCTCTGACATCTGTTCCAGTTCCGGGCCGGAGACCAGGTAGTCGCCGGTAGGAATGCCTGCCTGCCGCACCAGCGCGGCCACCGTCTCCGGATTGTCGCCGGAGATGACTTTAAGTTCAATGCCGGTGGCGGCAAAGCTGTCCAGCGTTGCACGGGTATCGGGGCGCAGGACGTCGCTAAAGCTGAGGACCCCCATCAGTTCCAGGTCGGGTGGCAGGTGGGCCTGTCCATTATCACTAAATGTATTCTCGTGATAAGGGGCGCGGGCAAAATAAAGGACGCGCAGCCCTTGTGTACTCCATTCTCGAAGTAAATCGGCCGTTTCTGCCACTGCCTCATCTAGCAAATTGGGTTGGAGTACTTCTGGCGCACCCAGGACGTAGGTCTGAGGCTGAGGATTGCCGGCCAGGGCCAACGCGCTCCATTTGCGTTCAGAGGAAAAGGGGACTTCGGCCAGAGGCGTTTGGGCTGAGGCGGGCAGCGCTTCAGCCAGGGCTTCGGTGGTGCGATTGCCGGCCGGGGTGCTGGCGGCGTAGATGGCCAGGGCGTGGTGCAGCGCGTCTTCGGTGGTGACGGCTAACGGCCGTATTTCATGCAGTTCAATGCGGTTGGCTGTCAGTGTCCCCGTCTTGTCCAGGCAGAGAACGTCTACATTGCTCAACGATTCGACGGCGTTGGCCTGCTGTACCAGCGCCCCCTGGCCCACCATACGCACGGCACCAATGGCGTAAGCGACGGCAATGGTCAAAAACAGCCCGTTGGGAATGAGGCCCACAATAACGACCGACATTTGCACCAGTTCCACCAGGCTAATGTCGCGCACGGCAGCCGTCACCAACATGAGCATTTGAAAATATAGGGCGATGACCAGCAGCAGGCGGATGGCCAGGTTAATCTGCTTCTGCAGCGGGGTGTAGACGCGACGAAAGGCGCGTGCTCCTTCGGTAATTTCGTAAGCCAGGCTGTCGACCCCTACCTTTTGCGCTTCGTAAAGGGCAGTACCGGTGACGCAAAAACTGCCGGAGTAGACGGGATCGTCTG
>JAWOIM010000104.1:0-4699 GCA_046484685.1 Chloroflexota bacterium
GTCGGAGCCGGTTTCGGGCACGCCTACGGCCAGCAGTTGGTCACACGCTTTGGCAGAGGTGACCAGGTGGCTAACGGGGCAGATACCACAGGTGCGGGCGGTGAGGGAGGGCATTTCGTGAAACGGCCGTCCCTGGCTAAACTTCTCAAAACCGCGGAACTGGGTGACGTGGAAACGGGCATCGGCCACACGACCATCGTCGTCCAGGTGAATAGTTATCTTACTGTGCCCTTCAATCCGGGTCACAGGGTCAATCGTTATTGTTTGAGTCATTTTCTATTCCTCAAAAACGCAGAGAAACAAGGCTCTTTGTTATTTTTTGCACCACAGAGAACACAGGGGGCACGGAGCAAAAGAGAAAAACTCCGTGTTCTCTGTGACCTCTGTGGTAGATCAGTAGTTTATGCACCAAAATAGGTCTTGCCTGAAACGTCCGGGATACGGCCGTGCAGCAGCTCCGTCAGCACATAAAAGATTGTGTCGGCCGAGGGCGGGCAGCCGGGCACAAACACGTCCACCTCTACCACATTATGCACCGGCACCGATTTATCCAGCAGCGGCGGGATTACCTGAACCGGGATGTGCTGGTTATGCTGTGCGTTTTCCATATAGGCCCGATCCAACACCGCTTTCGGCCCAAACAGATTACGCATACCGGGCACGTTGGCCGTCACGGCACAGTCACCCAACGAGACCAGAATCTTGGTATGGGCGCGAACCTTCTTGATCTTCTCATAATCTTCTTTATTGCTGACCGCGCCCTCGATTAAGGTCACGTCTACCATTTCCGGGAACTCTTTGGCGTCAACCAGCGGGCTGTAAACCAGGTCGGCCAATTCAGCCACGGTCAGCAGCCGTTCATCAATATCCAGAAACGACATATGGCAGCCGGAGCAGCCATCCAGCCAGACGGTTGCTAATTTTGTTTTGCTCATAGTTGTTTTTCCTTAATACGCAGTGGGTATTGCGTATTGCGTAATACATCACTCAACTCTCTACGCACTACGCAATACGCATTACGTTTTACTCATCCCGCATCATCTGCAAATAAGGCAGGAACTCCCGCCGTTTGGTCATTTCGGCCACCGAGCGGCCTTTGGCCACCAGGGCCCCGGTGGGGCAGACCTGAACACATTTACCACAACTGGTGCAGGTCATTGAATCCCCCCATTCCACGTCCAAATCGTAGATAATGCGGGACTCGATGCCGCGCCCGGTAATGCCTTTGGTCTGGGCACCTTCGATTTCGCGGCAGACGCGCACGCAGCGGGTACACAAAATGCAGCGATTGTGGTCCATCAAAAAGTAGGGATGGGAAGCGTCAAGCGGCATTGGGGGCGTCAGGTAAGGCACGCCGACGCTGGTGTTGCCCATGTGGGCGGCCATGCTTTGCAGGTCACAGTGACCGTTCGACACGCAGACGGCGCACACGTGATTCCGTTCCGAGAAGAAGAGGTCGAGAATCATCTTGCGATACTTCACCAACTGCTCCGTCTGTGTGAACACCTCCATGCCCTCTTCGGGATAGGTAACGCAGGCGGGCAGCAGCCGGTCGGAGCCTTTGACTTCCACCAGACACATGCGGCAGCCACCGCTGGCCGAGAGGCCCTCAACGTGACAGAGGGTCGGTATATCAATGCCGTTTTGGCGGGCCAGATCCAGCAGCGTCTCGTCTTCACGGCCGCCAATGTCGATGCCGTCAATTTTCAGGGTTTTAATGCGATATCGTCTCATGCGATTGCCTCTCTAAGGGGTATGCGGTCGGTGTTATCATGGTCCTTGATGGCCGCCAGGTATTCGTCGCGGAAGTAGCGCAGCGTGCTGACCACCGGATTAGGCGCGGTTTGGCCCAGGCCACACAGGCTGGTGCGGCTCACCATGTCGCACAATTTTTCCAGCAGATCCAGTTGGTGCGAGGTGGCCCGACCCTGGGTGAAATCATCCAGAATGTTGTACATGTGGACCGTGCCCACGCGGCAGGGGATACATTTGCCGCAGGATTCATCGACGCAGAACTCCATGAAGAATTTGGCCACGTCGATCATGCTGGTATCTTCGTCCATGACGATCATGCCGCCGGACCCCATAATTGAGCCGAGCTTACGCAGCGATTCATAATCAACGGCCGTATCCAGATGCTCAAAGGGAATACAGCCACCGGAGGGACCGCCGGTTTGCACCGCCTTGCAACGACCGCCACCAATGATGCCACCGCCAATATCATCCACAATTTCGCGCAGGCTGATGCCCATGGGCACTTCGACCAGGCCAGCATTGACCAGGCCGCCCGCCAGGGCAAACACCTTGGTGCCTTTGCTGGTTTCGGTACCAATGTTGGCGTGCCAGGCACCCCCTTTGCGAATGATGGCAGGCACGCAGGCAAACGTCTCCACGTTATTGATTAGGGTAGGTTCGCCCCAAAGCCCCATTTCCGCCGGATAGGGTGGGCGGGGCCGGGGATGTCCGCGCCCGCCTTCAATGGAGGCAATGAGCGCCGTTTCCTCGCCGCAGACAAATGCACCCGCCCCCAGCCGGATGTGGACGTTGAAGTTGAAAGTTGTGCCCATGATGCCGGTGCCGAGGATGCCCTGCCGTTTGGCCTGACGGATGGCCATCTCCAGCCGTTTAATGGCCAGGGGATATTCGCCGCGCACGTAGATGTAGCCTTCGTCGGCGCCCACGCCGTAGGCGGCCAGGGCCATGCCTTCCAAAATGCGGTGGGGGTCGCTTTCCAGAATGCTGCGGTCCATGAACGCGCCGGGGTCGCCTTCGTCGCCGTTGCAAATAACGTAGCGCTTGGAGCCTTCGGATTTGGCCACCGTGACCCATTTGAGGCCGGTGGGATAGCCACCGCCGCCCCGACCGCGCAGACCGCTGCGAATCACTTCGTCAACCACCTGGCTGGGGGACATTTCGGTAATGGCGTGGTAAAGGGCAGCATAGCCGTCAACAGCGATATAATCTTCAATGCGTTCGGGGTCGATCTCGCCGCTGTTTTCCAGGGCGATTTTGACCTGCCGTTTGAAGAAGGGCATGTCCAGAGGCAGCGCGAGTCGCTTGACCGGTTTCTGGCCAATGGCTTTGATAATGTCGGCTGCGTCGTCAGTCTGGACTTCGCGGTAGAAGGCTTCGGTACGGCCGTTTGACTCTACAGCTACCAGCGGCGCAGCCGAACAGAGGCCGAGACAGCCAACGCCTTTGACGCGACAGCTTTCCTTGTGGCCATTGTTGTTAACTTCATTTTCTAATGCTTCTTTCAGCAGTTCACTCTGGGCCGAGCGGCAGCCGGCGGCCACGCACACCTTGATGGTGTGGGTGAATTGGGCGGCTTTTTCCAATTCGGCCGTTTTGATGCTTTCTAGTTTTTCATTCATGGTTTGCGGCCCTCCCGTTCGACTGCTCGTTGTGTTCAACCAACCATTGTTCTGCTTGTTCGATGGTTTGCTCAACCGTGATGCGGCCGGCAATCAGGCCGTCCATGACGACCACCGGGGCCACACCGCACGAACCAACACAACGGGCGGTTAGCAGGGAAATCTGGCCATCAGCCGTGGTTTCCCCAGGGTTGATACCGTACTTCTCTTTGAATGCGCTCAATAATTCGGGTGCGCCTCGGATGTGGCAGGCCGTGCCGGTGCAGATGATGCAGGTGTGTTCACCGGCCGGCTTAAGGGTGAATAGGTGATAAAAGGTGGAGACGCCGTATACGCGGCTCTGCGGTACGCGCAGCGAACCGGCCACGTACCGCAGCGAATCTTCATCTAAATAGCCAAACGCCTCCTGGACGGAATGCAGCGTTTCAATGAGGGAATGGCGGGCAAAGCCGTTCCGCCGCATCGTCGCCTGCACAATCCGCCACCGTTTATCGTCAGACGGGGGATCGATTGTAGGAGCTTTTATCATGGTAGGTCCTTTATTTGATAGGACGTGAAACGTGATACGTGATACGTGATGGCCTGGCAATCACGCTTCACGCTTCACGCTTCACGTTTCACGTTTTCCGTAATCCACTCCAACCATTCGGCCACACCTTCACCGGTGCGGCAGGAGAGGGGAAAGGTTTGCAAGCCGGGGTTGAGCATTTCCACACCCCGGCGAAAATAATCCATGTCGAAATCAATATAAGGCAGTAAATCGGTTTTGTTGATGACCAGGGCATCGACGCCCCGGTAAATGCCGGGATATTTGTACGGCTTGTCGGCCCCTTCGGGCACGGAGGCGATAAGGACGTTTTTGTGAACGCCTAACTGGAAATTAGCGGGACAGATCAGGTTGCCCACGTTTTCGATAATAAGGATGTCGTTCTGGTTGAGGTCGATTTGATCGAGGGCCAATTGGACCATGATGGCGTCGAGATGGCAGTCGCCGCCGGTGTTGATTTGCACGGCCGTGGCCCCCGCCGCTGCTGCCCGGTCGGCATCAATGGAGGTGGCAATATCCCCATCAATAACGGCCAGGCGATAACGGCCGTTTAAGCCCCGGAGCGTCTGTTCAATCAAACTGGTCTTACCTGCCCCCGGCGAGGCCATAAAGTTCAGCCCCACCACCCCGGCTTCATTTAGACGAGCCAGGTTTGTAGCCGCCAATCGCTCATTGGCGTCCATGATTTTTTCTACAACGGCGATACGTTGGCTCATTCTGTCTATTCTCCCGTTCTATTGTTACGTTGGGCACGTATTGCGTATTGCGTATTACGTAA
>JAWOIM010000170.1:0-15911 GCA_046484685.1 Chloroflexota bacterium
CCCCAGGCTTTTTCGGGACTGCGGCAGCGGGGGCTGACGGTGCGCCGGCCGGACAAGACATTGGCCACCATGGACCACAGCATCCCCACCACGCCCATTGGTGTGCCTATCCAGGATGCGATTGCGGCCAAACAGATTGCCACGCTGGAGGAAAACTGCCGCGAGTTTGGTATTCCGCTGCACGGCATGGAGAGTCCCAACCGGGGCATTGTCCACGTCATCGGACCGGAACTGGGGCTGACGCAGCCGGGCATGACGATTGTCTGCGGTGACAGCCATACGGCCACGCACGGGGCCTTTGGCGCACTCGCTTTTGGTATTGGCACCAGTGAGGTGGAGCATGTATTGGCCAGCCAATGCCTGCTGCAAAGAAAGCCGAAGACGTATAAGGTGTTTGTCGACGGCCGTTTATCCCCTGGTGTGGCCGCCAAAGATA
This sequence comes from Chloroflexota bacterium, assembly GCA_046484685.1. Lineage (GTDB taxonomy): Bacteria > Chloroflexota > Anaerolineae > Promineifilales > Promineifilaceae > SLGK01. The sequence goes on from JAWOIM010000170.1 coordinate 437, forward strand.
TCATCCTGGCCCTGCTGGCCAAAATTGGTGTCGGTGGCGGCACGGGCCACGTCTTTGAATACAGCGGTCCGGCCATCCGCAGCCTGTCGATGGAGCAGCGCATGACCATCTGCAACATGAGCATTGAGGGCGGGGCGCGGGCTGGTCTGGTGGCTCCCGACGATACCACCATCGAGTATGTGGCCGGACGGCCGTTTGCCCCCCAGGGTGAAGCGTGGGAAACGGCCGTGTCCCACTGGCGCACCCTGCCCAGCGACGAGGGAGCCGTCTATGACAAAGAAATCCATCTCGACGCCGGCCAATTGGAGCCGATGATCACCTACGGCACCAACCCCGGTATGGGCCTGCCTATCACCCAACCCATCCCTAACCCGGACCAGATAGCCGACAGCAGCGAACGGCAAACCTTAGAAAAGTCGCTGCGCTATATGGGGTTGCAGCCGGGACGGCCGCTGCTGGGTCATCCCGTCGATGTGGTGTTTATCGGGAGCTGCACCAACTCTCGCATCAGCGATCTGCGGGAGGCGGCGGCGCTGGTCAACGGCCGCCGCTTCAAAGAAGGGGTGCGCGTCATGGTCGTGCCCGGCTCGCAGATGGTCAAAAAGCAGGCCGAAGCCGAAGGGCTGGACCGTATTTTCAAAGAGGCCGGAGCCGAATGGCGCGAGGCCGGCTGCTCCATGTGCATTGCCATGAACGGCGACCAGCTCCAGCCGGGTCAATACGCCATTTCCACCAGCAACCGCAATTTTGAAGGACGACAGGGCAAAGGCGGCCGTACTTTTCTGGCCAGCCCCCTGACCGCCGCCGCTTCGGCCGTGACCGGGGTGGTAACGGATGTACGCAGTTTTCAGTAAGAAGTAAAAAGTAAGAAGTGGTTAGTAGACGCAACTTCTTACTTTTCACTTTCCACTTTTCACTAAAAAGGTAAATATGCAACCATTCACAACGCTAACCAGCCACCTGGTGGCTATTCCGACCGAAAATATTGATACCGACCAGATTATTCCGGCCCGCTTTTTGAAGACGATTAGCAAGAAAGGGCTGGGCCAGAACTGTTTTGCCGACTGGCGCTATTTGGAAGATGGCTCGCCCAACCCGGATTTTGCCCTCAACCGGCCGGAGGCGCAGGGAGCCAAAATCTTACTGGCGGGCGACAACTTTGGCTGCGGCTCCAGCCGGGAACATGCGCCCTGGTCGCTGATGGATTGGGGTTTTCAGGCCGTCATCAGCACTTCGTTTGCCGATATTTTTCACAACAACTCGCTGAAAAACGGGCTGCTGCCCATCGAGGTCGATGAGGCTACCCACCGCCAACTGCTCAGCCTGGTCGAGGAAGAGCCGGCCACGCAGGTCACCGTTGATCTGGCAGCACAGCAGGTGATTCTGCCAGACGGCCGTTCCGTCTCTTTCCCCCTCGACCATTTCAGCAAAACCTGCCTGCTCGAAGGGCTGGACCAGCTTGGCTATCTGCTCAAGCAAGAAGAACGAGTGCAGGCGTATGAGCAGCAGTGGCCGAGCCGAGTTAGTACACTTTAATTGCGTGAAGCGTGATGCGTGAAACGTGAAAAACCCTCACGCATCACGCATCACGTTTCACGAGGAATCCCATGACCCAAATCCACCTTTACGACACCACCCTTCGCGACGGCACGCAGCGCGAGGGCATCTCCCTCTCGCTGGAAGACAAGCTCAAAATTGCTCGCAAGCTGGACGAGTTTGGCATTCATTACATAGAAGGGGGGTGGCCCGGCTCAAACCCGAAGGATATTGAGTTTTTTAAGCGGGTACCGTCGCTGGAGCTGAAGCAGGCCAAAGTGGCCGCGTTTGGCTCCACCCGGCGCAAAAACAGCCGGCCGCAGGATGACGCCAATTTACGCCTGCTCATTGAGGCCAACACGCCCGTCATTACGCTGGTGGGTAAAAGCTGGGACCTCCACGTGCGTGACGTACTGGAAACGAGCCACGAAGAGAATCTGGCCATGATTGGCGAGAGTGTGGCCTACTGTAAGGCGCAGGGTAGGGAAGTTATTTACGATGCCGAGCATTTTTTTGACGGCTATAAGGCCAACGCCGAATATGCCGTGGCCACGGTCCAGGCGGCGGCCGTTAACGGGGCCGACTGTGTGGTCTTGTGTGACACCAACGGCGGCACACTGCCCTGGGAGATTGAGGCGATTGTAACGGCCGTTACGCAGCAGTTGGGCGAAACGGCCGTGGGCATCCACACCCACGACGACGGCGGCTGCGGCGTGGCCAACTCGCTGGCGGCCATCAAGGCCGGGGCCGTTCACGTGCAGGGTACCATCAACGGCTACGGCGAGCGGGTGGCCAACGCCAACCTGTGTACCATCATCCCCGATCTCCAGTTGAAGATGGGCTATGATTGTTTGCCGCCGGCGCAGTTGAGGGAGTTAACGGCCGTATCCCGCTACGTGGCCGAGGTAGCCAACCTGATCCACGACGACCATTACCCCTTCGTCGGGGCCAGCGCCTTTGCCCACAAAGGGGGCATCCACGTGGCCGCCATGCTCAAAAACGCTGACAGCTACCAGCACATCGACCCTCGACTGGTGGGCAACGAGCAGCGCAGCGTCGTCTCCGAACTGTCGGGGCGGGGCAATATCCTGGACAAAATCAAACAATTTGGCCTGGATGCCGAGAGCCTGAACGTGCGCGGCGTTTTGGAGCAGATCAAACAACTAGAGGCCCACGGCTTTACCTTCGAGAGTGCCGAAGCCTCCGTTGAGTTAATGCTGCGCCGCACCCACCCCGCCTACGTGCCCCCCTTTGAGCTAATCGACTACATGGTCCTGGTGCAGCAGCGGCGCGGGCGGGGGCTGATGGCTGAAGCCACCGTCAAGGTGCGCGTCGGCCCCAAACTGATGCACACCGCCGCCGAAGGCAATGGGCCGGTCAATGCCCTGGACGCCGCCCTGCGCCAGGCGTTGGTTGATGTCTACCCCCCACTGCGTGCCCTTAAGCTCATTGACTACAAGGTGCGTATTCTGGACGACAACGCCACCGGGGCGCAGGTGCGGGTGCTGATTGACAGCCAGTACGGCACGCGCAGTTGGAGTACGATTGGGGCGCACACCAACATCATTGAAGCCAGTTGGCATGCGCTGGCGGATAGTATGGAGTATGCGCTTTTGGCGTGAAGCGTCATGCGTGATGCGTGAAGCGTGATGCGTGATTTTTGCCTACCTTAAACAATACGGACAGGCTGTTATAGGCAAAGGGCATAATCCGGTATGATCTGGCAGAAGATGATAATGCCGGTTATGATTGTATCTAACCTATGATTTCACGAGAGCTAACCCAGGCTGACGCCAACTGGCAAGAAAATATCCGCGATTTAGAGGAGATCCTGGCCGAACTGCGGCCGGAGCTGGTCGAAGCAGAGGCCGCTTTAGCCGAACAGATCAGTGCCCTCAATGCCTTTGACTTTCAGGTGCGCAGCCGGCTGGGACAGTTAACGGCCCGCCTCAACAGCCTCACGGCCGAAATCACCCATTTGCGCCAGCAGTTACGTCGCCGCGCTTACGATTGGGACAGCGGCGATTCGCCGTCGATGGCGTGGACCACGGCCGATTTTGACGCCGCTGAAAGTGGGGATTACCGTTACATGGGCAGCAGCCAGTCACCGCCTACCCAACCACTAGCGCCTGAAGCAACGGCCGATCTCAAAAAACTCTACCGCCAACTGGCCTTCCGCTTTCATCCCGACATGGCCGACAGCGAAGAAGACCGCGCCTACCGCACCCAGATTATGATGAAGATCAACGCTGCTTATGCTGCCGGTGACCTGGTCGCGCTGGAACAACTGGCCCAGGAACCAGACCTGGCCCCCTTGACCCCAGACGCCACGCCCCAGCAAATCGCCGAGAGCCTTTACCGGGAAGTAGGGCGCGTTCGTCACCGTCTGGCCGAAATCAAGGAAGAATTGGCCAAACTGGAGCGCCATGAGCGCACAAAACTGATGCGCCGGGCCGAGCGAGCCGCTGCCGCCGGGCGAAACCTTCTGACCGAGCTGGCGGCCGAATTAAAAGAAGCGATAGAGCGCAAACTGGTCGAGCGGGATATTCTTAAGCTGGAATTAGAAGAGCAAGAGAGTGACGAATCGTTCGCCAGCGAGGATTTTGCCGACGCCGTCTGGGATATGGTCCTGGACGATGGTTTTGACCAAGACCTTTCGCCCGAATACGAACGCTACACTGCCCGCCGCCGCGACCGCTTTGTTTCCGAAGATGACATCCTGGATGATACCGTATGACAACAAACTTAATGGCAACCAAACAAGCTCCCCTGGCCCCCGGCCTTCCCATTTTAGGGGCTGATTTATTGCTTGATAGCGGCCGTTATCACCTCAATCAATCGGTCCATGTTATACGGTTTCTGTAAAAAAGAAGTGGCCTCATCCGTTAGCTGGCCAGATAACTCTGCTTCACTATAGCCCGACGATAAAATGACCGGAATCGTCTGATTACGCTGGCGAATGGCTTCCAGCGTTTCCTTGCCACCCATGATTGGCATTTGCATATCGAGTAAGACGACCGCTATTTCTTCGTGATGCTGATCAAACAACGCCAGCCCTTCCTGTCCATTAGCGGCCGTTATGGTTTTTAATCCAAGCGTCTGTAAAATATCAACGACCGCTTCACGTACCGGAGCCTCATCATCGACTAACAGAATCATGCCAGTAACCCTCGTTGTAGACTGTAATGGTTGTTCTTCTTGCTCAATTTGAGCCTCTGCACTGATCGGCAGCCAGACGGTAAACTTTGTTCCTTTGCCTAATTCACTATCTACTTGCAGCGCACCCTGGTGGCCGTTAACAATGCCCAGGATAGCGGATAATCCCAGACCTCGACCATATGTTTTGGTGCTAAAGAACGGGTCAAAGATATGGCTTATAGTCGCTTCATCCATGCCAACCCCATCGTCTGTAACCTGCAAACAAACATAGAAACCGGGGGCCGGCAGCACACCACCATAAAAGCGCTGCGGCCTGATGTCTCCAGCAGCAGGGGCCTCAAGGGTGACCATTTCTGTTTTAATAACGACCTGGCCGTTTTCCCCATCAATTGCTTCTGCAGCATTGATGATCAAATTCATGATGACTTGCTGTAACTGCCCCCGGTCTCCCCAGACCATCATGGGTTTATCAGACAAGTTTAGATTAAGCTTTTGCTGTGGCAACATAGTTTCTAACAAGTTGACGTTTTGAGCAATTAATTTGTTTAAATCCAACGTTTCTACCCGCGCCTGGGCCTTACCGGCATAAGTTAAAAGCTGATAGGTCAAATCAGCGGCCCGTTGTGTTATAGCCAATATTTTTTCCAGGTGAGGTCGGGCCGGGCTTTCGGCAGGTATTTTTATCTGGGCTACTGAGGCCTGGGCCATCAAGCTGGTCAATAAGTTGTTAAAATCATGGGCTATGCCCCCGGCCAATGTGCGTACACTTGCCGCTTTTTGGGCCTCAATCAACATTTCCTCGGATCGTTTGCGGTCCGTAATGTCTCGTACCAAAACCAATACCTCGTTACCATGACTGGGCATGATACGAGCCTCATAATTTTTTAGCCGACCATCAATTGTCAGTTTATATTCAAATTGAGCCGGCTCGCCGGTAGTCTGTACCTGTTCAATCGTTTGCAAAAATCGTGGTGCGATCTCTTGTATAGGTGATGGCAGCAGCGGGACAATTTCTTCCAGTGTCAGCCCCAGGCTGCGCCGGCGGCGCAAATAGTTGACAATAGTGTCTCGGCCATGGGTATCGAGAAACCGCCCGTCTGCACTCACACGGAATAAGGCATCGGGTAATGATTCCAGCAAGGTGCGGTTCATTGCTTCGCTTTGGCGCAGCACCGTTTCTGCCCGTACTCGTTGTATGGCCACTCCTATGATGTTAGCCGCTGCGCGCAGTGATTCTATTTCAGCCGCTGCCCAGTTTCGCGCCGTCAGGCAATCATCAAACCCAATAAATCCCCACCACTCTGTCCCGGCAAAGACAGGTACAGTCAGCAGTGAAATGATAGACTGTGGGTTAAAAACAGCCTGTTCCTCTGGCGGAAAGTTGGCCACATGACCAAAAATAGGCTGTCCCTGTCCCATTTCAGCTAACCATCGGCTAAAGCCCCTTTCTTCATAAGAAAAGTCTTGCAAAAGAGGGGAGTCGATTTGAGGGGTGGTGCCGGGGGATACCCATTCGCTGTGAATTTTGGCCGTCATCATATCGTTTTCACCGATGAAGTTCTCAAAAATGTAAACCCGATGGGCCTCTACTGCCTGACCCAGCTTAGCCAGCACGCTGTTGATGGGCTGCTCCCAACTGTCACTTTGTAAAAACTGCTCGGCGGCAAAGCTGACTGCAGCCAGAATAGACTCTCGACGCGCCTGGCCTCCCGGTTCTGGCTCAAACGTAGCAGAAATGGTCTGTTGGTTCATGCTTTTATCACATGTATGGACAAGGTTATGGTCTGTTTAAAAGTGCTGTCATGTATAGTCCGTCAGGTGTGAAGTGGTGTCGGGCATAATATTCACGGGTTCCTACGGCACTGATGACGGCAATACGGCCGTATCCCGCCTCTCGCGCCATTTTCTTGGCTTCATCAATCAAGGCCGACCCCAGCCCCATATGCTGCGCCTCTCCCCGGTTGTCCCGCCCCAGAGGCAGGGCCGGGCCGTAGACGTGAACCTCTCGAATCATCGCTTTGTCGGCCAGTTCGGGGAGCGGGTGTTGCCTATCAGGATGAGGCAGCGAGAGGCGCAAGAAACCGGCAATGCGGGCATCGGCCGTTTCATAGCTGAGAAAATGTTCGGTAGTGGCGTCCGTCTCATACGTGTCCACGCGCAGGCTTAATTCGTCCGGGCTAACCGTGCCCCGGCGTACCTCGCGGCAGCGTATGCAGCGACACTGCTGCCCCCGCTTCTTCATCTCTTGCTGGGCAATCTGGCGCAGGTTGGCTTTTTTGAAGCCCTCAACGACGTTGGTGGTGGGAATGTCGCGCACGATACGAGTCAGGCGAGTGTAGCGCGGGGTGACCCGCTTGCAGGCGATGAGCAGTTCCAACAGGTCGGCTTCGTCGTAGGGTTGGTACTCGCCCCGCTGCCAATAGTCGTACAGTTCGGCATTGTCCAACAGCATACAGGGGTAGATTTTTAGCTCGTCGGGGCGCACGGCCAGGTCAGACCAGAGGCTTTTGTAGTCGGCCAGGTCGCTTTCCAGCGTAGCCCCCAGCAGGTTGGGCATCCAGTGACCATGAATTTTGAAGCCGCCCAGCCGCAGCAGGCGGAAGGCATCGCGCGTGGACTGAGCGTCATGGCCCCGGTTGTTGAGGGCCAGCACGCGCTCGTCCATGCTCTGAATGCCGACCTGCACTTTGGTCACGCCCAGATAACGTAGCCAGCGCAGTTCGTCCGGGGTGATATGGTCCTGGCGTGTTTCCACCACCAGCCCTACGTTGCGCCGTGCGGCCGTTTCGTTGACCGCTTGCGCCTCGGCCAGGGTAGCCGACTCCACCCCGTTCATGGCCTCAAAACAGCGCTTGACAAACCACTCCTGGTAATCACGCCGGTAGCTGGACCAGGTGCCGCCTAAAATCAGCAGCTCAATTTTTTGCACCGGATGGCCGATTTTTTGCAGGGCCTCAATGCGGGCGGCCGTCTGGTCGTACGGGTCAAAGGCGTGGCGTTCGGCCCGCTGTGCGCCCGGCTCGTCATGGAGGTAGCTCTTGGGCATACGCACGTCGGTGGGGCAAAAGATACATTTACCGGGGCAGGGGTAAGGCTTGGTCAGGACGGTGACGACGGTCACACCCGCCTGGCTGCGGACAGGCTTCATTTGCAGGTGGATGCGGTCTGAGCGTTTGAACTGGAGGTAGCCCCGGTTACAAAGGGTCTGATAGACATTGAGAACCTGGTCTTTGGCCAGCCAGGGGAGGCCGCTGCGGGCGTGCCGGCGCATGATATAGCGGTAGGCTTTACCGGTTAACGGCCGTTCGGCCAGCAGCGCCTCAATCAGGTGCACAAAGTCCGCTTCTCGACCAGTTACAGCCACCGGTTCATGCTTTTCATACCAGTCGCTGTCGTCGGGCAGGTCTACTTGGAGGGTGTAATCGAAATTGTGTTTTGACATAAGTAGCGTATTGCGTATTGCGTATTGCGTAGCACCTTTACGGAATACGCAATACGCAATACGTTCTCATATTTCTCCCACTAATTCCACCATCACCCGCAGCGCCTCTACATCGAAGACGGTCATGTTGAGGGTGGTAATAGGGGCCTCGCGCCAGCGCTGCAGGCGGTCACGGACCCGCTCTTTGGGGCCGACGAGGGCCACTTCGTCGATAAGGGCGGGCGGAACTTTCATCATGGCTTCACCCCGTTTGCCGGCCAGATAGAGATCCTGAATTTCGGCGGCCTCGGCTTCGTAGCCGTAACGACCGGCCAGGTCGGCGTAGAAGTTTTTGCCTTTGGCCCCCATGCCACCGATGTAGAGGGCCAGCAGGGGGCGCAGGGCGTTGTAACAAACGTCCAGGTTGTCATTAATGACCACAGAAACCATGGGGGCGATGTCGAAGGTGTGGTAACCCTTGCCGCTGCCTGCTTTGGCGAAACCGGCTTCGACCTGCTCCCGGTAGCTTTCGTCGTAGCGGTCGGGGGAGAAGAAGATAGGCAGCCAGCCGTCGGCAATTTCGGCCGTCAGGGTCACGTTTTGGGGGCCGATGGCGGCCAGGTAGATGGGGATGTCGGGCTGGGCGCTGAGGGTGCTTTTGAGCGGCTTGCCCAGGCCGGTGGCGTCGCTGCCGGTGTAGGGTATCTGGTAAATCTGGCCGTCATAGTGCAGCCGCTCTTCGCGCCGCAGAATGGTACGGACAATCTCGACATATTCGCGGGTGCGGGTCAACGGCCGTTTATAGCCTACGCCATGCCAGCCTTCAACCACCTGTGGCCCAGACAGGCCAAGCCCCATGAGGAAACGGCCGTTGGACAACTGATTCATGGTCATGGCCGTCATAGCCGCGTTGGCCGGGGTGCGGCCGGGCATCTGCATAATGGCCGTGCCCAGCTTGATTTGCTCCGTTTGTGCCCCCAGCCAGGCCAGCGGCGCCACGGCATCCGAGCCGTAGGCTTCGGCCGTCCAGACGGCATAGACCCCCAGCCGGTCCGCTTCTTGAACCAGCTCCAGGGGCAAGTCAATTTTCCCGGCCGCATAACCGAGCATCAATCCGAGTCGCATAGTCATCTCCCGTGAATAGTCAAACGTGGTCAGGTCACTACAAAAAATTTAGCGCAAAGATGCAAAGCAGAAAAAAGGGCAAAGATAAAAAACCATTTGGCATCTTTTTATCTATTGATTGTATGGCAAAACAGGGGGAATAAGCAATGGGCAGTTTGTTTTAGGCTGGATAAAAGCAAAAAGCGCTGCCTTTTAGCAGCGCTCTTGTGCCCCCACGGGGATTCGAACCCCGGTTTTAGCCTTGAAAGGGCTACGTCCTGGTCCCCTAGACGATGGGGGCAAGCGAAGGGAATTTTATCATTGCCTGGGGTTGAGGTCAAGTTTTTTTAGAAAGTGGGCAAGGTGGCCAGGCGGCCGTGTCACTTTGCCACGTCGACACTTGGCCACCCTGCCACTTCGCCACTATAATTTGCTCATGGAAATACGGCCGTATCACCCTCACGACGCCCCGGTTTTGACCGCCAGCTACAACGCGCTTTATGAGCAGCCTATGACCGTGCCCGACTTTAGGGGGAAAATGGAAGAGTTGCTGGCGGCAAACGGCCGCTGCTGGACCATCACCTCACCCCAGCACCAGCCTGTCGGTTACGCCACCATCGACCTCATCCCCGGACTACCCGGTTCGGCCGATTTGGATGGCCTGATTGATCCCCGGTGGCAGCGGCGCGGGCTGGGCAGCCGTCTGTTGGGCCACATTGGCCGCGAATTGGCCGGCGGTCCCCTGCGCCAATTGAGCCACAGCCTGACCGATCTGGACAGCCCGGCGGCCCACTTTTTACGCCACCATCAATTTCAAATTAGCCATCAAGAGTATACCTTATGGTTAACAGAATGGGATGAACTGCCTTCGCCCCGGCCGCCAACACCCCACTGTCGGGTAGCCTCCCTGGCCCGGCGTGAAGGGGCGCTGGCGCTGTTTAACCGGCTTTACGAGATGAGTTTTGTCGCTCATCCCTGGCACCAGCCCTATAGTCAGGCTGAACTGGCGGCGACCTGGCAGCAAACGGCCGATTTACGTTTCTTGTGGGAGGGGCAGCAGGCCGTCGGTTTTGTCTGGCTTCACTATGCGGACCCGACCGAAGCGGAAATTGAACCGATGGGTATTGTGCCGGAAAGGCAGGGGCAGGGATACGGCCGTTATCTGCTGCTTGATACCCTCCATTATCTGCGCCGGCGTCAGATAAAGCGGCTGCGCCTGGGCCTTTGGGCCGGCAATCGTGTCGCCTTGCGGCTGTATGAAGGGGTCGGCTTTGGCCACAGTGACACCCGCAGCTATCTGTCACTGCTTCTAAAGAAAATGTGAGGCGGCCGCTTTATGTTATAATCAGCGCAAACAATCTGGGCTCTTTGGGAATTCGCGGGGTTTAGTCGTATTCCGTATTGCGTATTCCGTAATTCTCTCTGGTTACGCAATACGAAATACGCAATACGCTTTGTCAACCCCCCTAAAATCCTGGCCACAATCTGTTAGGGGGATGGCATAGGTGCAAAAAGTAAGCGTTCGTTTCATTTTTTCCCTGGGTATCTTGCTGCTGCTGGGGCTGTGGCTGGTGCCGGCGGTCGAGGCACAGGCAAGCTGGCCCTATGAGCAATATTTGCAGCTTATAGGCCAACTGCAAAGCCAGGCTGAGGTCGCCCAATCCCAATCCACCGCCGACTGCATGCAAACGCTGGACCGTATTGCCATTGCCCTGGAAAGCGTCACCCAGGTACGGTTGCCGGATGGCTCGACAATGCCGGTGCAGCACGCGGGTGCCTCGACCGTTTTGCGCCGACAGCCCTGTAATCCGGCCTGGGCGCTGCGCTATCTGAGCGGTATTTGTCCTCGCCACGCCTGCCCGTCTCTGGCCGACCAGCCTGACTTGCTTTCAGAACTGCCCGGCTCTACGGCTGCTGATTCTGGCACGGGGGCCACAGATATAGAAACAGACCCGGCCACCCTGGAAGCGTCGCCGCACATGGCCGTAACGCCCATCCCCGGCGATTCGACTACGGCTGCCGCTGCGGCACCTCCGGCCGGCGCACAATCCCCAGAGCAAACGGCCGATACCCCAGACACGCCTGATACCCCGGATACAGCAGACATAGCAGACACAACAGACGGATCAGACAGCAGTGACGCTAATGATGTGGCCCCGACTGCTGCTGCCGCAGCCGTCCCGACTTCCGTTGTGCCCACGCCAACCGCCGGCTCGGCTGCAGAAACAGCCACAGATGGTGCGGTGGGAGATGATAGCCCACCCGCCGTCAGTCCGGCCGATCCCCCCCCTGAACAGCCGGAAACGGCCGTGACGCCAACCGGCCCCGGCACCTTTCCCGCCTGGCTGCTATGGCTGGGGGTGGCCGGCCTCCTGCTCATTGCAGCCGCCTTGCTCTGGCTGCTCTGGGAGGAGATGCAAGCGGCCAACAAACCGCCGGCACCGGCCAAAAAGAGTGACAAACCCGACCCCACGGCCGTTTTGCACGAAGGCCAAAAAAGCCTGCAACAAGGCGATCCTCGTCGCGCCGTGCGCCAGCTTTTTCTGGCCACGCTGCTGCTGCTGGAGGAGCGGGGTGAGGTGCCGCCGGACCGGGCGCTGACCAACTATGAACTGCTGCAGGCGGTTGTCGAACGGCCGCAGTTGACCACCTTGCTGGCCCCGATTGTGGAGACGTTTGAGCGCGTCTGGTATGGGTTTGAGACATTGGCCACACCGGAATATGAGCGGCTGGTGGCCCATGTTGAGCAAATCAGAGGAGATGGTCCATGAACGGCCGTTTCTCTATAGACTGGGTAGGCAATGTGCTGCTGCTGGCAGCGCTGCTGCTGTTGGGCGTTTTGCCGCTGTTTCTATCAGGCCCGGCCGGGCGTGTTGGCAATCAGGGCGCAGCCGGTACATCGGACCTCGCTGCCCGTTTACCCGAATGGGGGTACCGGGTGCGCGTTCAGGAAAGCTGGCAAGTGCAAACGTTAGCCGACAGCCACCTATTGCTGGTGTTGGGAGCAGCCACCAATCACAACCCATATGAAATACGAGAACTGGATAACTGGATTCGCCAGGGCGGCACCCTTATCGTTGCCCAAAATAATGGCCGGGCGTCAGCCCTGCTGCACCAGTATAACCTGGACATGCGGCGCCTCTGGCGGCAGCCGGCCCCGGCTGAGCTAAACCTGCCTACGCTCAACTGGCCCCCAACTGGAGCCATCGATTTGCGGCCCAGCCACCGGCTGCACCTGTCCTGCGGTCAGGCGGCTATCCATATCGGAGACTGTGACTCCCCTTTCCTGCTCTCTTTTGGCTGGGGACAGGGGCAAATTGTTGTGGTCGCCGCCCTGCACCCCTTTACCAATGGCGGGCTGCGCCAGCAGGGCAATGCCCGCCTGGTGCAAAACCTGATTCAACTGCATGCCCCACCGGGAACAGTTGTTGTCCTGGATGAAAGCCGGCATGGCCACGATCTGCTGCGGCTGCTGGCCCGCCTGGAAACGGGGACATTGCTGGCGGCTTTGCTGCTGCTGCTGGGTTATGGTCTGTGGCATCTGCGGCCTTTTGGGCAACCCCGTCCTACGTCTGATCGCACGCCCCCCGAAGAGCGGCAAACGGCTGCATTTATTAACTACATGGCCGCTGCCCACCAGCGAACTGATCCGGAACGGCGCATTTGCCATCATTATTGGCAGCGGCTCAAACGACAGTTCGGCCGCCGCTACGGCTTGCATGTTCGCCTATCTGATGATGCCTTCCTGGCTGCCTTAAAACCCCTTCTGAATGATGATCAACTTTTGGCCACCCTTCTCTCTCTCAGACAAAGAATGGACGTACATCATATGTCCGATGCCAACTTGCGCCTGTGGACGGCCGCTGTGATAGAGATAACGGCGTCGATGCCGGGCAGTGGGCAAAAAGGCTTGAAATAACCAAAACGAATGACTACGGGGCAAGGCATTGGTTCTGTGCGGTGACTGTCTTGTACCAGCCTGGGATTAAATTATGAAAAATGTACAAAAAGTGAGTGAAGCGTTGCAGGCTGAAGCAGCCAAAGTGATCGTGGGGCAGGAAGCCGTGCTGCGCCAATTATTTATCGCCCTGCTGGCCGGGGGACACGTTTTATTAGAAGGGGTTCCCGGCACAGCCAAAACATTGATGGCCAAAACATTGGCCCATCTGGTTCAAACCTCTATCAATCGCATCCAGTTCACCCCCGACCTGATGCCCTCCGATGTAATCGGCACCAACGTTTTTAATGTGGCCACCAGCCAGTTTCACCTGCGCCACGGCCCCATCTTTGCCGGTATTGTCCTGGCAGATGAGATTAACCGGGCGCCGGCCAAAACCCAGGCGGCGCTGCTGGAAGCGATGGAGGAACGGCAGGCTACTATTGATGGCACTGTTTACCCTCTGCCTGATCCCTTCATGGTCATTGCTACCCAAAACCCAATGGAATATGAAGGCACCTATGCATTGCCGGAAGCCCAGTTGGACCGGTTTTTCTTTAAGATTTTGGTTCCTTACCCCCTGCCGGCCGAGGAAACAGAAATGCTAAACCGGTACCATGAAGGCTTTAACCCCCACCAGTTGGTGACAACCGGTTTGCGCCCGCTGTTAAATCCGGAGCAGTTGAGCGCCGTACGCCGGCGTATCCAAACAGTGCGCGTTGAGAAAGGGATTCTGGACTACATTACCCAGATTAGCGGGGCCACACGAGAGTCCCCTGATCTCTATTTGGGAGGCAGCCCACGCGCCTCCATAGCTCTGCTGCTGGCTGCCAAGGTCCAGGCTGCGCTGCACAGTCGCAGCTATCTAACACCGGATGATATCAAGGCGGTTTTTTTGCCTGTTTACCGCCACCGGGTTATTTTAATGCCTGAAGCGTCGCTGGAAGGGCTGGACACAGACCGGGTGCTGGGCCGTATTTTGGCCGGGATTGATGTGCCCCGGTGAGCGAGCAGCCTGGCCGGGAAGCAACGGCCGTGACACCTGCCGACGTTGTGCCCCCATCTTATGTGCCCCCATCTTATGGGGCCACATCCTATGTGCCCACATCTTATGTGCCCCCATCTTATGGGGCCACATCCTACGTGCCCACGCCCCGCTCGCTGCTGCTGCTTCTGTTCCCCTTGCTGCTGCTGTCGGCGGCGACGCTGTTTGTCTGGCTGCTGTGGGCGGCAGCGGCCGTTTTGCTGGCAGGCATAGGGCTGCTCTGGCTAGACCTGCGTCAAACCACGAAACCGGCGGCATTAACGGTACGGCGAGACCATCACCGCAAGCTGACCCTGCGCCGTGATAACCCGGTTGAAATTATTATAGAGAATCAGGCAGAACGGCCGCTTTTTGTGCAGGTACGCGACGAAGTGCCACAGAGTTTTAAGCTGTCGTCGGCCTTGTTGTCGGGGTGGTTAAACGGCCGTAGTCAGCTCCATCTGATTTATCAGGTAGAACCAACCCGGCGTGGGGAATACCCCTTTGGCCATATTAACCTGCGCTGGACCAGCCGCCTGGGACTCTTTATGCGCCAGGCGGCCTACCCGGCACAGACCGGGGCCAAAGTCTATCCCAGCCTGCTGCCAATCCGGCAGTATGAACGGATGGCCCGGCGCGGCCAGATGCTCCATTCTGGTTTGCGTCCGCTGCGCCGCGCCGGTGAAGGGGGGGAGTTTGAACAACTGCGTGAGTATTTGCCCGATGATGATTACCGGCGCATCTCCTGGTCGGCCACAGCCCGTCACGGCAAACCGATCACCATGGATTTGACGCCCGAACGCAGCCAGAATATTATCCTGATGCTGGATGTGGGCCAGCAAATGTTGACGCGGCCGCTGGGGGTGGCTCACACCAGCCGTCTGGACCTGGTATTAAATGCGGTGCTGATGTTCAGCTATGTGGCCCTGTCAAGCGGCGATCGGGTGGGGCTGCTTTTGTTTGACGACCAGTTGCAGCGCTATTTGCCGCCGCGGGCCGGGATGGGCCACTTTTACACGCTGCTTGAGGCGTTATATGATGCCCAGGCTAGACCGGTGGAGCCGAATTATGGTCGGGCTTTACGCTACCTGTATGCCCAGCGCCAAAGCCGCGCCCTTATTTTGTTATTGACCGACCCCACCAGTCAGGAGGCGGCCCAGGGATTGGTGGGGCAGTTGGGTGCCTTTTATCCGCGCCATTTGCCGCTGTGTGTCACCTTAAGTGATCCGGCAGTATTGGAGGCGGCCCAGCGTCGGCCCTACAGTACCGACCTGATATACCAGCGGGCTATGGC